>DASRZD010000550.1:0-7237 GCA_035686805.1 Armatimonadota bacterium | reverse complement strand
GAGGATCCCGGCTATGAGCGCATCGTGGACATCATGTATCTCGCCTGCAACCGGCTGGAATTCACCAAGGCGAGCTTCGAGGCGATGCGCGACAACACCGATTGGTTCTATGTCCGCAGCCTCTGGGTTTACGACGACGGTTCTACCGACGGCACCCGGGAATACCTGGAGGAAGCAATCCAGACAATTCCTGCCGATCGCCGTTTTGTCAAGTCGGATTTCGGGGGACCGATCGGCCCCATGCAGCATTTCGTGACGCACGCCACTTCACCCTACTTGGCCAAGATCGACAACGACACCATGTTGCCGGCGGAATGGCTGGAGACGGCGCTGGCCGTCATGGGCAAGAATCCCGATCTTCATCTCCTGGGCATTGAGCCGTTCGGAGTGGAGCGCGGGAAGGATTTGGCCCATGACGATTACGGGGTAGTGGACTCATCTCACGGCCACATTGGGGGCATCGGCCTGTTTCGGGCCTCGGCCTTCATCGACTCTCAGCCGGAGCCCGAGCCCGGCAAGTACTTCGGATTCTGGCACTGGCAGAGCGCGAATCCGCACATCAAGCGCGGTTTCATCAATCCCGGGATACCAGTGTTTCTGCTGGACCGGATGCCCATGGAGCCATGGCGCGGACTCTCCGATGAGTACATCCGCAAGGGCTGGCAGCGGCCATGGACCAAATACACGGAGCAACAGAGTGAGCTTTGGGAATGGCATTTCCAGCCGGCGTAAGAATCCCCTGCAAGGGGCTCATGCTGAAGATCTCTCCGGACGGAATGCCGGTGCTCCGGCTGCACTATTCCGCGGATCCGGACAAAGATCCCGACACAGAAAAGGGCCGGGCGTGGCTGGAACAGAAGCGTAAGGAATTCACCAACGAGGCAATCTTCCGGCAGGAACTCGAAATTGACTACGGCGCCAAGCGCGGCCAGCTTGTCTTTCCCGAGTTTGACCGCAACCTACATTGCGTGGCTCCTTCTGTGGTGCCGGAGAAACTTACGATCTATTCCGCCATCGACCCGCATCCCCGGACCCCCCACGCCATGCTGTGGCTTGGGGTGGATCAGTGGGAAGACTACTGGGTCTTCCGGGAACTCTGGCCGAGCAAGGTTTACGGAACGCCAAAAAACCTCCAGGACACCGACGAAGACAACCGCTACACCACCAGGGAGTATGCGGAAATCATCGCGCTGCTGGAGGGGAACAAGATTGAGTGGCACGATCCGGAAACCGACCAGGAGTACGGCATTTACCGGGAGGAATTCGGCGGTGAGCGCATTGTGGACCGCTACATGGATCAGGCCGGGAAGGGTTTCCGCGCCAAGGGCGGCGACGGTACGCCGGAATTCAGCATTGCGGACGTCTACCACGACTACGGGATTTCCTGTTGTGACCCGATCAAGTCGATCGAAACCGGCGAAGATGCGATCCGTGAACTTCTGAAGCCGCGCCACCACAACACTCTGGGAACCTGGCCGCGCATTCACTTCTCGCTGGATTGTCCCGAGATCATCCTTGAGATCGAGAAGTGGCGATACAAGAGCCGCAACCGACAGTTGGACGAGCTGGAGCTTTGGCAGGAAGGCGTCAAAGCCCGGCGGCACCTGATTGACTGCCTTCGATACTTAGTGACGGCCGACCTGGGCTGGACAGACAGGTTGGCATCAAGGAGACACGATTATGCGCGAAATACCAATTTGGGAATGTCCTGATGGTTTCGGCCGTGCCGATGCTGGCGCCGCCTTCAAGGAGGTTGCCGCCAAAACCGCGGACTACACCATCAAAGATCACGAGATTGGCAAGTGCTTCTCGAACGCCGGCGCCAGCGGCACCGTGGTTCTGACGTTGCCAACGCCGAAGCCCGGTTTCTGGTTCCCGTTCGTCAAGATCGTTCCGAACCAGATCTTCACGATCAAGGCCCCGGCAGGAGTCACGATCAACATGGGAACGGCCGCACAGGTGTACAAGAACGTCACCACGGAAACCATCTACGCAACCCTGCGCCTGGCGGCCTACGACACCACCAAGTACGTGGTGGAGTCGCAAACCGGCACTTGGGCCAACGCGGCGAGCTAACGGGAATCCCGTGATCTTTTTCCGGGGTTCCTTCCACCAGGAGGCAATCCCTATGTTTGACGAGTACGACGAATCCAGGAAGCCGACCTCGGCTGAACTCCTCAAAAAGTATCACGAGGTCTATGAGTTTGATCTGGTTACAGTTCCGGGTGCTTCCGACATCACGGGAGTTCCGGTAGCGGAGATCAGGTCCAAAATCAAATTCTTCCAGGAGCCGGAAAACAATAACAGCCAATGCCCATGAATGAAGAACGCGATCGCGGCCAAATCATCAACGACCGGAAGAAGGCTTCCCGGGAGTGGTTGAAGAATAACTTCTATCCCGAGTGGGAGGAAGCGTGGAAGCACTACAAGGTCTACTGCGACCCGCAAACCGATGATGAGGGCAAGGTGGATGAGGAGCGCAGCGCCATCGGCTCGCCACTTACTTGGTCGGCGGTCCACCGGCTGAAGGCCCGAGTGACGGCCCAAACCCCCAACATGGGATTCCATGCCCAAGACCGCGGAGTCTCCGACATGATCGGGCGCACGCTCATGTACCAGTGGGACCGCGCGCGGATTCAGCGCATTCAGAAGAAACACATCCTCCAAGCCGCCATCTGTGGCTGGAGTCCGCGGGCTTGGCACTGGGCAGTTGACGAGCACCAGGCACGCAAACGTGTCGACATACAGCAGGCAGCCGCCGATCCGCAAACTCTGAAACTGATTGCGGACACCTACAAACAGCCGGCACAGTACATGCAACCCGGCAATCCCCTCACTGGGCGCGTGCTCACCCGCCTGCTGGGGAAGCACGGACGGGGAAACCTTCTGCCTGTCGAATACATTTACAAGGCGTATGAGGGGCCCAAGTGCGAATTCACGTTTGTGGGCAACTGTTTTCCGCAACCCCAGTTTCAAAGCATCCAATCCTCGGACTGGTTCATCATCAACCGGCGCCGGAACTCGTCTTGGATGGAGGAAGTGGTCAAAGCGTACCCGGAACTGCGCGATGGGTTTGAGGAAGTTCTCAAAGAGCATCCCGACGGCATGAAGCCGCGCTATCAGGGGGATAACGAGGATGAGGAACTGTTCCGCAACCTTCTTACGGCCATCAACAAGACCGCCGGCTTGGAGAACCAACATGCGACGGAAGCGGAAACCGGCCACTGGATCATCACCGAACACCACGTTCCCGGACCTTCCCCCTATCTGGAATACGCCTGTGGCGAAATCTACATCGGCCGCATTGAGTATCCTTACGAGCTGGCTGGGAAGATCGCCTTTACCGAGTGCATCCTGATTGACGATCTGTTGAGCGGCGTCGGGGATTCGACGGCGCGGGTGATGCGCGGCCTCCACAAGATGCACGAACGCCAGATGAACTCCCGCTTGGATCTGGTGTACAACCTCGTGCGTCCCTTGCTCGGCACCAACAACCGGCGGCTGATCGACAATCCGAATGAGATTCGGCGGGGAGCCGGATTCCGCCTGGTCTACATGCGCGGGCCCGGAGATATCTGGACACAGTCCGAACAGAGTGCCACCGCCGCCGCCGCGGCGAGTCTGCAGGATGAAAGCAGCATTCTGCGGCTGTACCAGATGCTAACCGGCGAATCGAATATGTCGCTGATGGCGAACGTCGATCCGCAACAGAACAAGACGGCCACGGGCGCCAAGATCTCAGCCAACATCATGGACGTGCTCACCAAGGACTTCCAGGACACGCTCCTGCAGTCCAGTTTGGTGGAAGACGCGGAGATGATGTATCTCCTGAACCGCTCTGAGTTGTCTGAACCCGTCCAGTTCGAGGCCAGCCGTTACAACCGCCTGAATTCCTACGAGAAAGACGCCTGGAAGGAAAAATGGGTGCAGATTGAACCGCTGCACTTCCAGGTGGACGGCGAGATCACCGTGGAAGCGGGCTCGATGCTGGCCGATGACGATGAGAGCCGGGCCATGGTCGCCCGGGAATTGTTCCAGGCCGCGCTCCAGTTCCCCATGGCGATCAATCTGGAGAAAGCACGGGACGAGTTTCTGATTTCCCACGGCAAGCGCCACGAGTTGAACCAGTGGATTCCCGAGCCGCCCGAACCGCGGTCGCCGGACATGAAGGCCAGCACATCGTTTACTGTCCGCTATGAGGAGCTGAACGAGCCCGAGCGCCGGCAGTTGATGGCGAAGCACGGCATTGACAGCAATCCGCAGCCGGAAGGCCAGGCCCCGCCAGGTGGGCCACCGCCGCCGATGCCGCCGCAAGGAGGTGCAGCATGAGGGTCCGTATTGCGTCCGCCGTAATGGCGCCGGTCCTGACTGTCCTGTGTTGGCTGCTGCAGTTTGCCTCGTGGCTCCATCAGGAACTCTCCGGACTGAAACCAATCAGCAAGCCGGAGGAAAGAGCCAGTGGACCGGATTTCTATGATTTTCGCGATGATTCCAGCTTCCAGCGTTTGATGGAGGCCGCGTGGTTCCGTGCGGCGCTCAAGACCATCATGCGGACGGAAGCCTTTCGAATGACCGCCGCTGTACGCAGCCAAGTGGCCCGCCGCAACTTTGAAGAGGCGGCGCTCATGGAGGGTGCTATCACCGTTTTCGAAGACATCGAGGCGGTGTTCAACGGCTATGCCAAACTCTACGACCCCACCGCGAAGAAACCGCGGCAGGAATCGTAGTTAATCCCACAACGGAGATTCACTCATGGCAGTAGAAACGAATTCTGTAAACACAGGTGCGTCCGGAGGCGCGGGCAGCTTCGCGTCGATGCTCCGGCCGACAGCGGATGTCGACGCAGGCGTGGAGTCCCACGATGTTCCCGACGGCACCTATGATCCAGGGGTAGTAAACGATACGGACTTCGCTGAGGAGCCCGCAGGCGATGAAGATGACCGGTCCACGGCTACTGACAAGATCCCGGACGACGAGAGCGGCACGAAGACAGGCGAACCCGGCGACGATGGCGAACCAGCCCCGGAAAAACTCGAGGAACTGATTCGGACGATCGCCGAGGAACTCGACCTCGACCCGGAAAAGAACCGGGACGTGCTGTTGAAACTTGCCGAGAGGGACAAGCGCAACCTCGACAGCAAGCGGGATGAGGATCAGACGGCTGACTGGTTGACACCCTGGGAAAAGGAACAAGCCGAAAAGCAGACGGCCGGAGGCGAGAAGCCCCCGGCGCCGGCTGAAGGTGGCGAGAAACCACCCGCCGCCGGCGAAGGCGCACCGCCGCCCGCGCCGTTCAAATTCGGTGACATTGGAGACAACTGGAAAAATCTCGTCGAAGGCGAAGAAGCTCTCGCCGCCGCTTGGGATGCGGGTGACTCGCAGAAGGTAACCCAGATTCAGGACGCATTGCACGCGCGTCGTTTCATGGCACAAGGTTTGCCGGTGGCCCTGGCTATCACTGAGCGGATGATCGCGCAGAAACTCGATGCGTTTCAGAAGCAATTCAAAGATGTCTTTGACGATAGCCGTCAGAACCGGGACGAGCGGTTGGATCGCAGTGCACGCGATTGGGCCCAAAACCAACTGGGAAAGTCCGGCAAGACGGAAATCTTTACGAAACTCTTTGCTCTGGATGGGGGGAAGCCGGTGGTGTACCAGGGAGAGGAAGTCGACGCCTGCCCGTACAACCGGCTAGTTACCCAACACCCTGAGCTTCTGAAGATCAAGGTTGAGCACAAAGACCCTGACACCGCATTGAGGCTCACCTACCTGGAGCGTTACCGCATGGTCGGCAAGCTCTACGAGCGGCTGCAAGGTGAGGGCAAAGTCTCTGCTTCCGAAGCGAAGGCACTGTTGAAAGCCGGGTCCGATTCCCGCAAGCGGGATGAACAGGCCCGGACACGGCAACGGCTGAACGCAGGAAGCCAACCCGCAACTACCCCGAAAACCGGGGATGACTATAACGACCGAATCGTCGGTCTGTCGGGAGGTGGCTCGGTCCGCAAAATTCTAGGAGGTTAGCCCATGGCCAACCAAACAGGTGTACGCACCACTTCTCAATACGCTACGGAGACGCGCAATGTTCGTGATGTGCATGACAAGATCATGCTGTACGATCCCACCGTCGCTCCGCTGATTACTCTTCTCAACCGCGTCAAGCGCCGCAAGGCGGTGAAATCGACGCATCACGAATGGTTCGAGCGCGATTACTGCGCTGTGTGGACCACTGCCAACGGGGCGGCGACTGCCGCTACGACCGACGTCACATTGACGGTCACCGATGGGACGCTGTTCAATGCCGGAACTCTCTTTGTTGCCCCGAAGGCAGCTACCAGTTCCACGGCGCCTGAACTCATGCGTGTCACTGTCGTTCTCGGCAATGTCCTGACCATCGTCCGCGACGTCGGCGGAGCTGGCGTGGACACGATCACCAGCGGAGACTCGCTCCGCATCGTCGGATCGGCGCACGAGGAGAACGGCCCATTGCCGACTGCCATGGCGTCCGCTCCTTCTCCCAAGTCGACCTATCTGCAGATCATCCGCACCGTCACCAACTACTCGAACACGGCCATCGCGACCAACGTCTACGGTGCGCCGGGTTCGGATCGCGATCTGCAGCACTACATGGACATGGTGGAGCACAAGAAAAAGCTCAACTCCATCCTGCTCTGGGGCCGGTCGTCCCAGGATCTCACGGGCGGCATCTCCGGCTACCCGATCCGCACCACGATGGGCTTGCGGAGTGTCATTGCCACCAACATCACTGACGCTGGCGGAATGCTGACCCGCAAGAAATTCGCCAACTTCGCCCGATCGGCGTTCCGGTACGGCGAAAAGGACAAGATCCTGCTCTGTGCGCCGCTGATCAAACAAGCGATTACCGAGTGGGGAGTGAACTTCCTGAAGGTCAGCCCCGGCGAAGACAAGTTCGGCGTCAATATCACCAAGGTCGAAACGGCCTTCGGCAACTTCGCCATGGTGAACGATTGGACGCTGGAAGACGGCGTTACCGGGAAGAACGGGTTCGGCTCTTTGGCCTTCTCGATCGACCTGGACATGATCACCTACCTCTACCTCAACAACAACGGGATGAACCGTGACACCAAGGTCGAACTCGACGTGGTGAAGGACGGTGTTGACGGCAAGAAGGACCAGATCATCACCGAGGGCGGCTTCCGCATTATGCTGGAGAACCGCCACGCAATGCTCTACAACGTCACCGACTACATGCAGTAAT
>DASRZD010000549.1:0-3002 GCA_035686805.1 Armatimonadota bacterium | reverse complement strand
CCAGCCGACCTCTTCGTCGAAGTGAACATTTGCTTGAGGAGCGGCGAAGGCAGCCAGGCCGCGGTAGCCGTATAGGGCTGTCGATTCCGGCCTCTCCAGTGGATTGTGCTCCTTGATTTTCTCATTGGAAAGGATGAAGAGCTCCCGGCGGTGGAGATGCGGGAGCCAGCCCGGACCAGAGACGAAAAGAACACGGTCCTCCCGAATGGGATGATACTGCTCGGGCAGGAATTCGACAGGCGGGGCCACTTGATGCAGGCACACTGCATCGAGGTTGGCCAGCATCTGCCGTTCTTTCCGGGTGAGGTTTGGGATCATGATTCATCTCAGGGGTTGGCCAGCATCGTGTATTCGACGCACGATCCCAGCCCAGCCGGAACCTGGATGAACACCGGCAGTAGGTCATCCGGCGTTTGCTGCTCCGGGTTGTATTGTGCGGTGATGGTTGTGGCCAGTCGCAGAGATCCGGCGACAATCGTCGGCAATGTCTTCTGAAGCGCCGAATGCTGCTTCCATATCGCTTCTGTTGCGACCGCCACGGACATACCCCAGCCCGCGACCTCGGCAATGCTAGCCAGGATGCGGACCGGGCTCATTCGTTTCCGGGTCGCCAGTTCACGGTTGATTGTCGAGTAACTGGCGGGCCTCAGCCCCTCTGCGGTAGCCGCGTTGCGGACTATCGCAGAGTGGAAATTGATTGGCCCCGTGGTGCTGTTACAAATCACCGCCGAGTAGGCATCAAAGCTGCCAACCGGGGGTTGCGGGGAGAACATGATAACAACCCCCGCCGCCCCTTGCCCGAATACCGGCATGATCGATAGCAGGATTGGGATGATCCAGCGCATAGCTACCCCACCGGCTCCCACCACTTCGCGGTGAAGCTGCCGTAGGTGCGAAACACCAATTTGTACTGTCGCCCGTTCTCCGGGTTTTCCCGGACGCTGCCCACCGGAAGAGTCGTCGGCCATTTAATAAGCAGACTACCCCCCGGATTCGCGGGATCAACCGGGAGTCCGAAGCCATACACCCCATCCGGGGCAACTTCCCGTTTAGGCTTCGCGCACGGGGGCGCAATCGGCTCATCACCGAACACTACGAACGGAATCATGTAGGTGCCGGAATCCGGATGAACCTGGACTTCGCCCCGGACGGCCTGAAACGGCGGCACCGGGATCGGATATGCGGCCTCGTAGGCATCAGGAGCAGCCGACGCCGAATAGTTCAACTGCCAGTTCACGCACGCCTGTTCAAAGTTGATCAGGCCGACTACGTTCATACGGTCAGCCTGATAGTCAACCAGATCGTTCCATCCCTGGACGATCTCCCTGGGCCAGTCCGCCGGGTTGGACGACTGACCGAATACCGGCAGCAGCGACACTGCCGCCAAAACAACTAGCACAATTAACTGTCGAATGGTTCTCATTGTTACCTCGTCACCTCGCATCAAGCACCACAGTTCCGTGTGGTGCGGATTTGTTCATACCTGTAAACATCCCGCGCAAACTGAGCGCGGTCGAACGGCTTCGGCTTCCGCCGCTCTTTTCCCTCGGCCCTGATCTTTGCCACGGTCGCCCGGTGCTTGCACTTCCGGCACTCGCCGCAGTCGCAGATGACGCGAGTGCTCGGCTTGGGCCGGGGCTTCAACCGGAAGCGCTCCAACTTCCGGAATTTCCGCTTGGCCGCGGCCAGCGTCAAACCCTGCTCGGCGATCAACTTGCTGATACTCCGCGTCCTGCGTTCGCGCTTGATGGCCCACTGGCGGAGTTGTTCTTCGCGTGTCATTCAATACCCCACCTGAATCGCCTCGAACGCCGGGTTGTTGCTCGGTGTGCAATGACCGGCGTTGCCACTTTCGTCCATCACACTCGTTGTTACCGCCACTCCATGCACACCGTCATCCATTGGCCAGAACCGGAGCGGTGTGCCCATGCTCGTCTGCCTGACGGCTTGCCTGCATCCTCCGCCAGCGCCAAGAATTGCGATGTCGTTTGCCGAAGCCACTGCTTTCCAAATTGCGACGCAGCTCAGCACCCCGTTGAATGTCCGCGCCGTGTCTGAGTCACGGTTGCCAATGCAGAGATTGCCAGCCGCATCATCCTGCGTCCCGATGGTTGACCCTCCATACGCTCCTTGCGCTTTCTGCACGCCGTTTTCCCACAGCCGCACAGAATCGTTAGCAATCCCGCCATCCCAGACCAGGACATAGGTTTTGGGTACTGTGGACGTGCTGATGGACCACGCCTGTGAGATCTCCCCGGATGTGCCGTTCACTATGAAATTCAAATCGTCGGCGGAGCCTCTCTGCCGCAACGCCGTGAAGTCGGAATAGGCCACGTTGCCTTTGACTAAGATGATCCCGCCAAGAGTTAAGCTCTCCCCATTACCGTCGAGCCGCATCCGCCAGGTGATAGTCATCGGCGTCATGTTGTCGATGTCAGCAGCGGAGCCACAAGATAGAACGTCGTCTACAGTGTCGAAATCGACGCCAGCAGGCAGCACCAATGCTAAGCAGAGTACAAGTGCGAGAGTCTTTACCATTCGATGGTCACCCCCAGGACTTCGGCGTCTCCGGTGGCGTCCGATCCCGTCGGCGTGGAGCGCTCTAGTTGCATTACGCATTCGTCTCCGTCGGTCATACTGTCCAGGTTGCTAGCTGTCCAACTGTGCGCTGTCAGATAGCCAGCCGTTCCAGGCACCTCATCATCCGCGCTCACATTGTCGGAATCAAAAGCATTAGCATCCCAATCGGCGGCATCGTCCGGCGTCATGCAAGCAAACCGCGCCGTCCATTCGGTGTAGTTGGCTGTGCCACTGACCATCTTGTAACGGACTTTGACAGTAGTTGTGCCGGTGTAGCCCTCGGGCACCGTGAAGGCCCAGGAGGCCAAATCTCCGGTGGTGAAAAGCAACTCACACCACTTCGGCTTCGGCGCACCACCGGCTGGTTCTCGGCACTGGAATGTCGCCGCGTTGGCCAAGGCGAACATCGCCCCAGACGGCTT
>DASRZD010000548.1:0-2050 GCA_035686805.1 Armatimonadota bacterium | reverse complement strand
ACGAGTTCCTGCGCGTCTACTCTGCCACGATGAACCGTGTCGGCGCGCCACAGATCTACTGTTCCGGCAAGTCCTACTTCAAGCGCTTGATGTGCGACATGGCGGAATGCAGCCACCTCTTCGTGTGCAGAGACGGCAAGGCAATAGCGTGCGCCGGTATTGCCTTGAAGTGCAACGATCACATTCACGCTTATCGAACCGGCATCTCGGACGAGTATCTCGGATTGGCCGTTTCAAAGCTGTTGTACCACGAACTGTGGATGTGGGGACACAGCATCGGAGCGCGAGCCTTCCATTTCGGAGGCGGTGTGGACGGCAAACGGGACTCGCTCTGGTATTTCAAGATGGGCTTTGGCGGTCAGGAGCATGCGTGGAATTCATGGCGATATATCGTCAATCAGGAGGTATACGCCGACCTGTGCCGGCAGGCCTTTGCTCATGCCGGCAGGACGCCGAATGATGACTATTTTCCCGAATACCGAAGCCCCAGTCTGGGATTGGGCTAGGAGGCATGATGCCGGCGACAACACCTTCCACTAACAGGCAATCAGTGGAAATCGGCTTCACAAGCAATCCGGCTCACTGGATGCGAATCCTGGATGAGATCGGCGCTTATGACTTCTACCATCTGCCCGCATATCAGCGTCTTTCCGAGAGGAGGCTCGGCGGACAGGCGGTTTTGCCGGTCTTTCGATATGGGGGCTATGTCATGGCGTTTCCGCTCTTGGTCCGGGAGATCGCAATCCCGGGCATCAAGAGCGATGGTTATCGTGATGCTGCTTGCGTGCCGGGGCTCACCGGCCCAATAGCCCCGCACACTGACCTGCCAAACCATGCCAGGGATCATCTTATGGCGCAATTCCATGAGTATCTGGCGGAGAACCGGGTGGTTTCCGTCTACAGCCGCCTCCATTTCCTTATGGGCCAGGAGGCCTTTCTGGCGGGATACGGCGAGAGGGTGGAGGAGGGGCTGGAGATAACTGTTGATCTCACTCTTCGGCCCGAAGAGCAATTCGCTCGCTACCGGCTGAACCACCGCCGTGACGTGAATAAGCTAAGAAGCAAAGGCTTTGTCTGCAAAGAGGTCGGGCCTGAGTACCTGGACGAGTTCCTGGGAATCTACTACGAAACGATGGATTACGTCCAAGCCAAACCGCTCTTTTACCACGAAAGAGCTTACTTCGAGTACCTGCTGAATGAGATGAGCGACGCAAGCCGCTTGTTCGCATGCATGGATGGCGAGACACTCGCGTCCATAGGTGTTTTCACGCACTGCAAAGGGGCCGTCCGGTACTTGTACGGCGGCACGGCGGCCGAATACCGCAGGCTCTCGCCTTCAAAGCTGGTGCTGGATCAGGTGCGAATCTGGGGAAATAGTATCGGAGCCCACACTTTCCATCTCGGCGGAGGGAATGACTCCCTTTGCACCTTCAAGATGGGCTTCGGAGGCCGGGAACACGTGTATTCCACCTGGCGATATGTTGCCGACCAGGAAGCATATCATGACCTCTGCGCCCGGGCGTTCGCACTCGCAGGCAGAAGGCCGAACGATGGCTACTTCCCCGAATACCGCAGTCCAAGTCTTAATCTCGGGCAGGAAGCGTAATGGAAGTCATGACGACAGTTGAACCGGGTCTCTGGGACGCGGTTCTGGAGGAAGTCGGCACGTACGACTACTACAACCTGGCGGCATTTCACCGGTTGTGGGAGCTTCGAGGCCATGGAAAGGCCGAGATGCTGGTCTACCGGGAGGGGGACTACACCATTATCTATCCAATGCTCGTCAGGGACATTGATATTCAACCTGTGGCCGATGAGGGGCTCAAGGATGCAACTTCCGTCCCCGGACTCGTCGGTCCGCTGGCATCAGCACCCGCCGTTCCCGAAGACGTTCGCCAGAGATTCATCGGAGCGTTGCAGGCCTACTTCGAGGATAACCGCATCATCACCGCCTACTGCCGGCTCAATTGCCTCATAGACCAGCAGCCGCTATTCGAGGGATATGGCCAGACGGTCTGCCATGGGGTGGAGATATCGCTCGACCTAACCA
>DASRZD010000547.1:0-3064 GCA_035686805.1 Armatimonadota bacterium | reverse complement strand
TGATCGCACGTCAAACGATCCCATCCAGATTAAGCACACGATCATTGATGCCGCGACCGGCGGCGTCCTCTATCAAGGGACCGAGGAGCAAATCCGCGGCCTCAAGCCGAAGCTCTGGTCACCGGAGCATCCGAATCTCTATCGCCTGAGAACCCAGCTCATTTCGAACGGCAAAGTCGTGGACGAGAGGCTTGATACCGTCGGCTTCCGGACCTTCGAGGCTCGTGGGAACAGGCTCTATCTCAACGGCAAGCTCTACTTCCTCCGCGGCGCGGACATGCCCCCACACGGCCTCGAGCCCAATGACAAAGCCCTCGCCGACAAGTTCATGAAGCTCATGCACGACGGCAATGAGATGACCACCCGCTTCCACATGGGCCCGCCCGCCAAGGTCTGGCTCGATGCCGCGGATAAGTATGGCGTGGGATCGAGCGTCGGCGAGACCTGGCCGTGGGTGCTCATGGGCAACAACCCCATCCCCGATCCCAAGATCATGGACGCCTGGAAGTGGGAGTGGCAGGAGGTCGTTCGGGCGAACCGCAATCATCCCAGCATGCTGATGTGGACCATCAGCAATGAGAGCTACTTCCAGAGTGATCCCGATCTCCCTCGCAGGCTGGAGAAGTACCGCATTTTCTCGGATGTCATCAAGGCGGTCAGGGAACTTTCGCCCGATATACCCATCGTTCTCCACTCGGGCTACGTTCGGGATTCGGCCTATTTCGATCAAGCCATGAAGCCGGTCGGCCTGGACGATGGCGACATTGACGACACCCATGCCTATTACGGCTGGTATGACAAGCACCCGTTCCGTATTGACGTGGCCAATGACATCGAGCGGCGGTCGAAGAGCAATCGCCCGCTCATCAGTCAGGAAGCCTCGACCGGCTATCCTGACAACGACACCGGCCACCCGACCGAGAGCTATATGCGCGATCACTTTGTCCCACAGGCGTGGGTCGGCAAGTATGGCACTTATGCCACTCATCCCGGCCCCTTCCTGGATATCAATGCCCAGATCACCAAGGACTATGTGGAGGTCATTCGGCGTGAGCGGAGCTTCCTCTCAGGCTGGATGATCTTTGCCAACTGCTGCTGGTTCAAGGACGTCTATGACGCCGACCGAATCACTCCTTACCCAGTGTATTGGGAAGCGCAGAAGGCCTGGCAGCCGGTGCTGGTGTCGCTTGCACTGCCGGACCGCCACTTCGAGGCAGGCGAGAAGTTCCAGAGCGAAGTCGTCGTCTGCAACGATGATCCAGACCGCCCGAAGCTCACCGGCCTCAGAGCGACCTGGCGCATCTGCGGCGAGTCGTCGGACATGGGCACATCGGGCTCACTCGCGATTCCTGACTGCGTTTACGACAAGAAATCCTCGACCCAAGCGGAGTTCACCGTCCCATCCGATCTCCCTCAGGAGCGCTCGGACATGACTTTGGAGCTGAAACTCTATCAGGGCGATGAGCTGATCTCGAAGAACGACTACCCCATCATCTGCGCCGAGAAGACGTGGTACTCGGGCAAGGGCACGCTGGATGTTGTTGAGGCCGATGGGAAGACCCTCGAGTACCTCAAGTCGCTAGGCTTCGAATGTCAGAATGTGACGAACGTCTACGATCAGCTCATCTCGGCCGGCTCGGTGCTGGTGGTCGGCCCCAATGCCCCGAGGCCTGAATTGGTGAAGTTCTACGTGGATGCCGGCGCGCGTGTTCTGATGCTCTCGCCTGACGCCGTGCCCGGCATCGAGGCCAAGAAGGTCAATGCCTCGGGTGACTTCGTGGACATCCTGGAGCCGCGCCTTCTCGACGGCATGAATCCTATGGACATGCACTGGTGGAACGCCACTGCGGGCGACTTCCCGCGGGTCTGCCGAGTATCGTATCAATTCGCGGATACTCCCAGTGTCACAAGACTCGCCCAGCACATCCAGGTCCATGGCTATCTCCGAGGTGGGCGAGACATCTCATCCTATACCTCCTGGCCGGTGTTCGAGGTCCAGACAGGCAAAGGCCGCCTCATCGTCAGCAGCCTCCTCCTCGCCGACGACCCGATCGCCAAACGGTTCACGGCGAATCTGGTAAACTACCTCATGAGGTAACAAATGAAGCTCAGATGGTTCCTCACAGCCCTGGTCCTGCTTGCCGTGCCCTCTATGGGGGACTTCAAGTTCGCCGTCATGTCGGACATGCACATCAAAGGCGGCGGGGCGTTCGCGAAGAATCTGACGGCGATTGTGGGAGAGATCGATGCCGCGAGTCCCGACTTCGTCCTGGTGACCGGCGATCAGACGGAATTGGGCTATACCGACGACTATGATCTTTACCGGAAGCTCACCGAGCCGCTGAAGATGCCGGTCTACAATGTCGCCGGCAACCATGAGACCAAGTGGTCGAACTGGGGCAAGGCAGGCATAAGTAAGTTCTTCGGCCAGGATCCGTACTACAGCTTCGACTATGGCGGCATCCACTTCGTCGGCCTGGATTCCACCGTGTGGCTGGAGCACAACGGCTTCATTGATCGGTCGGAGCTTACGTGGCTCAAAAACGACCTCAGGAAGGTCGGCCGCAAGCAGCCGGTCGTGCTCTTCTACCATCACAGCCCCGGCTATCTGCAGAACGAACCCGAGCTTCTCAATGCGATCCGCCCCTACAATGTCCCCCTGGTGATTGTCGGACATGCGCACGTATTCAAGACCTGGAAGAAGAACGGCACGATCTTCCAAATGACCAAGGGCGGGATGAACGAAGAGGGCGGCTTCCGGCTGTATGAGGTCTCGGGCACCGAGATTCGCGGCTTCACCAAGCTCACCGGCAAGCCCATGGAGCCCGATTTGACCATCCCACTCAAAGCGGTCGCCAATCCGGTGAGGCTGATCCGCCCGCTTCCTATGGCACACATAGACGGGCCTATCCGCATGCGAGCGTCGGTGCGTCCGCTCACCGGCAAGGTCGAATACGGCATTGATGACGATTACCAGCCGGCAGCCCGAAACCGGTATGGCATCTATGAGGCCACCGACTACAAGGACATAACGCCTGGTTGGCATACGATCACAATCCGAGTC
>DASRZD010000546.1:0-2478 GCA_035686805.1 Armatimonadota bacterium | reverse complement strand
TCGCCGGCATGGACGCCTACTACACCACATTCGAGTACCGGTCCTGGAACGGCATGATGGGTCGGAACATGAAAGGGATCATTGTCTCCCTCTGGGATGGCGAGAATTACCTGGCGCTGAAGATGGTAAGCCCGGCCCGGAAATATGACCAGATGTTCAACGCATTCGGCGGATTTCTGAATAGCTTCAAGACCAGCCGGATGCCCGAATGAACTGGGTTGTAGGTTCTAGGTTTTAGGGAGCTCTATCACCCAAAACCCATAACCTAACACCCATTTAGGAGATCAGGCCATGTACTGCAAATGGTGTGGGATGGATAGCAAAGATGATAAGAAGTGCGAGTGGTGCGGACGGCCCTTAGCCCCTCAGATTCCTACCGCCAGCGGCGCGGTTCCTTCGTCTGCGGACACCAAGTCACTCGCGCCTCCTCCTCAGGCAGCCCCGCCTCCAAGTCCGACTCCGAGCCAGCCGCCGCATCAGACCACGAGCCTTGCCCCGCCGGCAGACACTCTTAAGGAGCCGAGTGAACCATCAAGTGGATGGGTAGGGCCTAAGCGAGTTGAGGCTCCTCCTCCCGCGGAAGAGACCCCCCACGCTGAGATCCATACATCCAGCGGATGGTTGGCGCCCCCCAAAGAAGAAGCCGCTCCACCGGCGGAGGAGCATCCTGCAGAGCCGGTCCATACGTCCACAGGCTGGGTAGGCCCGAGTAAGGAAGAACCCGACAAACCCGCTCCACCGGCGGAGGAGACTCCATCCGCGCCGATCCAAGCGTCCACGGGATGGGTGGGTCCTCATAAGGAGAGCGCTGCCGAACCGACCACCGTCATGCCCGCCGCTCCACCAACCGGCCGCGAGCCCACGACTTCGGTCGCCGTCACGGAGGAAGACCCGAATGCCGGTCTCCCGACGCATAAGGCATCGCACCTGAAGCCCATAAAGATTGACACCCCCGAGGTCGTCCCATTCGGCATTCGGTTTCAGAAATACCTGTCGGTCATGCTGATCTTGCTTGCGGGAGGAATAGCGCTCGCCCACTATAAGCCCGAAGCCTGGCTGGGCGCTCTGCTTCCGCTTCTCTTCATGTCCGGCTTGCTGATGGCGGTATACAGGGTCATCAACTTTTATGAGAACGACTTCTCGGACGTTCTCATCCTGCTGCTCGCCACCATGTTCGTCGGGCCAGTGTATTCGCTCCTGGTGTACGGATTCATCTCATTCTTGCGGTCGGACGCCAATTACTCGCTCGTAGGGCTTGTCGGCTCGTATCTGGTCATCCGATTCATTGTAGGCTGCGCGGCTCACGGGCTGGTGGATACGGCGACCTACATGGCGACCTTCCAGATATCGCTCAGCGCCATACCGCGCATGCTGCAACTATTCCCGGCCTGCGTGTTGGTCGGCGGATGGATGTGCGCTAGCTTTGCAGCTCCGCTAAACGAGTAGCGGAACCATCGACCTCGGAGATTGCGTAGTCTAATCAGTGATCATCTCGAGTTACCAAATACACTGGTTTATCGTGAACATATCCCTCGCCGGCATCCCTGTCATCCTGGCGTACATCATCCGCCTGCTTGTCAACAAAGATGGCTCGATCCGCCCGCTGCTGAACATCCCCGTCTTCATCCTTGGTCTGGCCTGGCTTGCATTTCTGCCGAACACCTGCTACCTCCTCACCGAGTGGCGGCATTTCCTCACTATCATTGACTATGGGCATTTCGCCGCTCGCGTGCATAACAACCCGGCGGACGTCGTCCTGCTCATGGAGATCACGCTCTTCTACATCATATTCAGCGGCATCGGAGTGCTGGCATTTGCGCTGTCAATTCGGCCCATCGCCCGCATCGCGAAGTTGAAGGGCATGAATCTGTGGGTCTGGGGCTCGCCTTTCTTTCTGCTGATGTCAATCGGGGTTTACCTGGGACTGGTGCTGCGGTTCAATAGCTGGGACCTCATCCAGCGCCCGGAGCAGGTGTGGTTATCCGTGCTGGAACTAGGCTTCCGCCCGACCGTCAGCCCACTGATCATCGCCTTTGCAGCGATCCTCTGGCTGGTCTACCTGGCGATAGATATCTGGGTAGATGGATTCATGCTGCGATTCCGCAGCCGATCCCTCTCTAGTCCGCAATCCTGCGATAGATGATCACCGGGTCAACGCCCTGCGCGGTTCGGAAGAGGCGGGTCTCGGGGTCCTCGCGGTTTTCGAAAATGATGTCCGGATAGTCGAGCGTGATCTCCTCGAAGTCATCCATCGGAATGTGCTTCACCAGATAGGGCATGGACTGCACGTCGAGCGCCACCATGGCGGTCTGCGCCTCATTCCCCCAGAGGTAGATGTTCCCAAGGTGAGAGAGGATTAGGGCCGAGGAGGCGGCTAATAGTATACCGACGATCAGAAACTAGATGGTTCGTTTGTCAAACTTAGGCATCGGTTACGCATTACTCGTTACGGATTACGCATGAAATCGTTTATGATTA
>DASRZD010000545.1:0-2065 GCA_035686805.1 Armatimonadota bacterium | reverse complement strand
GCCGGATCCGCGAGCGCCTTCTTGAGCATTCGCACGATGTTGTCTTCGGTCTTCATTGTCATTCCAGTTTACTCCTATTCGGCACTGTCAGTCCAGAGTAAGCGTAGTATGATATAATCGGACGAACATAGATGACACATAAGGGAACAGTCATAACCGCCTCGTGCATATTCATCGTGGCGCTGCTCGTGATGTGGTGGAATGCCGCGCCGACGGTGACGTTCCATGACAGCGGCGAGTTTGCCATGGCGGCGGCATCCGGCGGAATTCCGCATCCGCCGGGAGCGCCGACCTGGACCATCCTCGCGACACTATTCGTCAAACTCGGCGGATTCAAGGATGCCGCTCGTGGGACAAACCTCTTCAGCGGGCTTTGGGCAGCATTCACCCTCGCGCTCCTCTGCGGACTTGCGCAGGTTTGGGTAAGCCTCGCATTTCCGAAGCTCCCTCGATGGGGCGCTCCTGCGGCGGGAGTGGCCTCGGTGCTGGTTCTCGTGCACTCGGCGGCATTCCTGGAACAGTCGTTCACGACCGAGCAATATACGCTCATGACGGCGCTCCTCGTCGGAGTATTGGCCGCCGCAACATACCTCGTCCTGAAGCCCAGAGCCTCGATGGCGGGGCTTCTGGGTCTCCTCTGGGGGCTGGCGATCGCGAACCACCCGAGCCAGGTCACGCTCGGATTGCTGGTCCTGTGGGCCATATGGGCCGCCTCCAAGCAGCAAGGCTTCCTCAAGCTCGCGGGCGCATGTGCGGCGGGGCTATTCGCCGGATTGCTGGTCTTTCTCTGGCTGCCGATTCGCTCGCACGCGAACCCGATCATGGATTGGGGCAATGTCGAGACGTGGGACCGCTTCAAGTGGGTCATCACCCGCAAGCAATGGGGAACGAGGCCGATAAGCCAGGCCCCGCCGAACCTCCTGGGCGACTGGTTTGCCAGCTACGATCCACTCGGCCAACTGGGGATTGCGGGATCGCTTCTTGCGGTCATGGGACTCCTCGTACTGGTACGGAAGCAATTGATGTGGCTGGGATGGCTCGCGGTTGTCGTGATTCCATACGCCGCCCTCATGCTGATCGGTCACCTGAAGCAGGCGAATGTCAATCTGGACTACGTAGTCGAGTATGGAGTGACCGACTGGCACCTGCCCATATACCTGGGATTCGCCGCCGGGGCCTCCATGGGGATCGCTTTTCTGGCAGCGAGGAGGAAGATCGGGGCGATGGTGGTCGTTGGGCTGCTTGGCTTCCTATTGGTCTCGGCGGGCTTATCGGTCCAGCGCACTTCTCTCAGGAACTACCGCGGCGCCAGCGAATACATCGCCGACTTTCTGAAGCCGCTTCCTGATGACGCGGTGATTGCGGCGGCTCAGGACAACAATGCCTTCATGCTCGGCTATGACGCCTATTTCGGTCATCCCGGCAACCGCATCGTCCTGTCCAGGGCGTGGACGATTGCCTCCAGAATGCAGCAGCCGGATTACCAGGAGCTGAATCCCAATGAGCGGAAGCTCAAGTATCTCAAGGACGTGAACGACTTCCAGGAGCGGCAGCCGATCAGATTGCCGGACTCGGCCATCCCGGGGCATAGTGTTCGCATCTTCTGCGATTATATTACCGGCTCGCCGAAGGATGCCGAATACATGATCCCCGCCGGCTGGCTGTTCGAATTCGTGGGCAGGCCGGTGACCAATGCGGAGGTCCTGGAGGCCGATCACCGGTGGCAGCAGCAGTACCCTGATCTGTATCGGAAGCCCTCCGCCGGGGCTCCGGACATCGAGCGGAAGGCATGGGCGAGGACGCACGAGTCGCGGGGACTCTACTTCGCCCAGCGGCAGCTTTGGGACAAGGCGGCTGAGTCGTTTGGCCGCGGGCTGGACTGGTCGCCCAAGAATCCGTTTATATGGTTCGAGCTGGCGTACTCTCAGGAGCGGGCGGGGAAGTTCCGCGATGCGGCTGAGTCATACAAGCAGGCGATCACGTTCATGCCGTCGTATGCCGAGGCGATCCACAACCTGGCGATGATTTACGCGAAGGCCGGGGATTACCCGGAAGCCGAGCGCCT
>DASRZD010000544.1:0-2997 GCA_035686805.1 Armatimonadota bacterium | reverse complement strand
GGGAGCACGGTCGGCTTCCGAGTGTCGGGGCAGGATCCCAGGCTCCCGGTGACCATCGAGTGCATGAGCCTGGTCTCGAGTGCCTTGTCGGATGGGTGGGAGCTCACCAAGAGCCCGCGCGTGTTCGCCCTTCGTGACCACCAGACGGTCGGGGCCACGTATGCCGTCGAGCAAACCTTCTCTCCGCCATTCCCGACTTCGGTGCGGGCCATCGAAGGACAGAATGACGATCTCTTGATTGCCAAAATGGATCCTTCCGGCAGTCCGGCCTTTGTCACTTTCCTTGGCGGAAGCGGTACGGATGTCGGCAGTGCCATCGCCGCTGACGCCGAAGGCTCGATCTACCTGGTCGGGGAGACCTCTTCTCCCGACTTCCCAGTCACCGACGGCAATTCCACAGGCCCGTTTGCGCTGAAACTGGATGCGGCCGGGGACAAGCTGAGTTATTCCATGATTCTCCGGAAGGCCAGTCCCATCACCCAATTGGCCGGCCGGAAGCTGATCGCCATCGTGATAGATGATGGTCAGAGACTGGACCAGGTTCAGCCGCTCCTCGACCTCCATGTGCCATTGACCTTCGCCCTGCTGCCCTGGGTCGAGCCTGCCGCAGTCGAGGCCGTGCAGTCGTCGGGCTGCGCGGTTCTTGTTCATGCGCCCATGATGCCTCTATCCGGCCGAGTCTCGTCCCGCAGCCCGAATGTCGGCATGATGAGCAGCAAGTCATCATGCGCCGAGATCGAGACTTTGCTCGCAGATTGGCTGTCCAAGCTCCCCGGGGCAATAGGCGTCAGCAACCATATGGGCTCCGAGGTCACCTCCGATCCTCAGGCGATGAAGTGTCTGCTTACTGATCTGAAGAAGCGCAATCTGCCGTTCCTCGACTCGAATACATCGCCGGTAGCGATAGCCGCGGATGTGGCGGCCGGTCTCGGGGCGACTTGCATCCAGCAAGACTTGTTCCTGGATAGCCGTGATCCGGATGAAACGGCCGCCTTGCTTCGGGCGCTGGCAGATCTCAGCGAGCGATCGGGGTACGCCATCGGCATTGCTCACGTCGGCGGTGCTCCCACCCGCGAAGGCCTGGCTCAGGCAATTCCCGAGCTGCAGAAACAGGGCTTCCAGTTCATCACTCTACCCGAACTGTTCTCTGCCATGAGCCCGCCCGCCGGCTTCCATGAGGATTTCTCAGGAGGCAAGGCTGATCCAGGGTGGCAGACTCACTGCTCGGCAGGCAACGAGATCGCCATCCGCGATGGTTTCGCTGAGATCAACGCCGACTGCAATACCTATGCCCACCTCACGAGGCCGCTGGATGCCGACAACGTCACCGTGAGCGCCCACATCAACCCTTCGACTCCCGCAGCGGTCTCCTGGTGCACGTCCGTGTTCCTCGAATGGAACGCCGGCAATTGGTGTCAAATGGGGATGATTCCATCGGCGGGCGGAAATCGCTACTACGCGGTCGAAACGGTGAACGGCTCCACATCCGAGAGTTACCTGCCCGAATGCTCGAAACAGGACTGGCATTACGTTCGCATTCAGCTTGGTCGGGATTGCGTCCGCTACCTCGCGAGCGATGATGGCAAGGACTGGGATTGTCTCCGCGTGATCCGGCGTCCGGCCGAGTTCCAGGGGAAAGTCGCTTCCCTCGCCGTCGGCAAGGGCTACAGCAGGGGTGTCGCGCCCTATCCGAACCAGGACCTGGATAACGATTACTCGGAGCGCGGGAATAAGGTTGTCTCTACGGTCGCAGACATACGAATGGAGGGTACGCCCTTGGATAAGCTCAGTCTGACTCCCGCCGAGCGCTCGGCAATCGATGAGGCCGACCTCGACCCCGTAGGCAAAATCGAGCTTCGAGGCACCGCCGATCCGACTTTCGAGGGCGTGGCTAAATACTATCCGCCGATGAAGTACCCCCGCGAGGCAATCGGCGTCCCCGAGCATCCGCAGGACATCGGGGTGGACTACCAGGGCCGCCTGCAGTTCACCAGCGCCATCACCTCGAACAGCTTCCCCATGGCCTGGTTCGAGGTCAGCCTGCCCCGATCTATCGGGGGCGATCCGCCCGTCCCACTTGGAAGCACAACCCTCAAGCGCAGGCTGCTCAACGGCTATATGCCAATTGTCGTGCTCTCAGCAAGCCAAAAAGGCGTCGGGTATGAGCAGACCCAGTTCGGCTGGTCGGAGGGCATGAGCCCGGATGCCGAACTCTTTGCCTTCGTGCGTCTGAAGATCAAGGGAAAATCGCCCGCCGCCTGGCTCGCCGTCGAACCCGATCACAGGCGAGTCGGTCTCACGGGCAGCGATATCTGCCTCAGGATTCCGTTTTCGAATCCCGGCAATGCTGAGGTCATCGCACCCGCGGACTTCGAGAAGACCCTTGCCCAGACCGCGAAGTACTGGGAGGTTCTGCTGTCACAGGGTGCCCGCTTCGATCTCCCCGACCCCCGAGTGAACAATGCCTATCGCGCCTGGCTGGCGTATTCCTTTCTCAACGTAGACAAGATCAACGGCATTTACGAGCCTCATGACGGCGCGGGCTTCTACGAGGAGAACTACGGCTACAGCGTCGAGCTCTACTGCCGCATGCTGGATGCCTATGGGATGCACGACTTGGCGGAGAAATATCTGGATTCCACTCTCAGTTTCCAGCAGCCCGATGGTCTCTACACCCAGAACTTCGGCCTGCCCGACGTGGGTGGTCTGGTTTCGGCGCTGGCTGAGCATTATCGGCTCACCGGCGACAAGGCCTGGCTTCAGCGAGTCTCGAAGCACATCATCCTCGCCTGCGACTACTTGATCGCCAAGCGAGCGTCCGCCCCGACGACCGGCATCACCCGGGGGATGATCAAGTATCGCCCCTACTGCGACTATCCCGAGCCAACGTTCAACTATTTCATTGACATCTACTCCTGCAAGGGGCTGGAAGATGGAGCCCAGGTCTTGTCCGACCTGTCTGACATGTCCGACAAGTCCGACAAATACTCCAAAGAG
>DASRZD010000543.1:0-2040 GCA_035686805.1 Armatimonadota bacterium | reverse complement strand
CGCCGACAAGGAATGGACAACCGGCGACAGGATTTGCTCGCTTCTCCAGAAC
Source organism: Armatimonadota bacterium (assembly GCA_035686805.1). GTDB lineage: Bacteria > Armatimonadota > UBA5829 > DTJY01 > DTJY01 > DASRZD01. Next base: position 1,988 of record DASRZD010000543.1, on the reverse strand, counting down.
CGTGCGGAGCTCGGTGTCAGCGCCTTGACGCCCGATGAGCAGGCATGGGTGAAGGGCAAGCTGAGAATCTGGGAGCAGTGTCTCGAGCTGCCTGAGAACGAACTGGCGCTGCAGGCGGAAGGATGGCGCTACACATTCAAGCCGTATCTGGAGCTTGTCGTTACTACACCTCGGTGTCATCTCTATAGCGCTTCCGTGCTGATCCCGGAGTAAGACATGACGCAAAGCATTCAATTGGCGCTTCTGGCATTTATTGTCGTCATTCTCTACATCATCAGCAGCAGATGGCGGCCGGCTGACGAAAGCCAGAGGATCGCGCGCCTGTCGTACTGGATCGGCCTGGCGGTCACGTTGCTGCTGCTCGTGCTTTACACGATCCTTAAAGCGAGGAATGGCTAACACATGGAAAAGCGCTATCCTGATGATTACTGGGACGGGAAGGCTGGCTCTCTGGAAAGCAGCCGCATCCTGTTCCACAACGACGACTACCTGGAGTTCCTAGTCACGAGGGTTTGGCGCATTGTCCAGCCTTCGCGCGTGATAGACTTCGGCTGCGGGTATGGGCGCTTTGGTCAGATGCTTATGCCGCTCTTACCGGAAGGAAGCACTTACACCGGATTCGACCAGTCCGCCGATCTCATTGAGAAAGGGCGGCAGGTGTTCGCCGGCTCGCCATATCAGGCGGAGTTCTCCGTCGGCTCAGTGCACGAGGCCCCGTTCGCGGATGATTCCTTCGACCTCGCGGTGAGTCAGGCGGTATTCACACATATTCCGGACCCCTTGGCAGCGATCAGGGAAATGATACGCGTGACCAGGCATGGCGGGATGGTGATCACCTGTGATGCCAACCGCAATGCCCATAATGCCCTTGTATACACCGAAGAGCTCAGCACTCAGGAGACTACGCCCATGAGCCTGATACAGACGGTCAACCGGGAGATCAGGCGTCAGACGGGGGTTGACCATAACATCGGCATCAAGACACCCATTCTAATGCACAAGGCCGGCCTGAAGAACGTCCAGGCAAGGATCAGTGACAGCGTAAGGCTGATCCTGCCGCCGATCGAGACCGAGTATAATGAAGCCGTTTTTCGTGCAATGTGCGAGCAGGGCCTTGACCCGCGGATATCCACCGACGAGCAGCGCGCCAAATTGAAGGCCTTTCTGGTGAAATACGGCATATCGGAGGAAGACGCAGAGAAGGAGATCGAGAGAGAGCTAGCCTGGGACTTCCGCGAGAAAGGCAGGGAATATCATACCGTCTACCCAATGCTGCTCTCCTTCAGCTTCGGGACGGTTGAGAAAGGGAGATAGGTGACTCACCGCCTGCTGATATTGCTCTGCCTGCTCATGCTCCTCCCCGGCTGCGGGAAGCGGACCTCCTCGGGGCAGACTGAGATCGTGTACTTCACCCGCGCGACCCCCGATCAGCTCGAGGTTTGGCGCAGGGCAAGCAAGGAGTTCATGCGCCTGAATCCCGATGTCAAGGTCAGGTTCGAGAACCTCCCCTATGCCCAGTACTGGGACAAGCTCCAGACGATGAATGCCGCGGGCGTCGCCCCGGACATCATCTTCATGGAATCCTCCCGATTCGCCAAGTTTGCGTCATCCGGTGCATTGGAGGACCTCCAGCCCTATATCGAGCGAGACGGCGACGTGAATCTCCCCGACTTTTACCCTGCGGCGCTGGACTCCTATCGTTGGAAGGGCGACATCTATGGCCTCCCCAACGACATCGCGATCGGCGTCGTCTTCTGGAATAAGGACCTCTTCGACGAGGCGGGCGTCCCATACCCGCTTGCCCTCGATCCCTCGGGGAAGCCCGGCTGGACGTGGAATGACTACCTCAAGGCCTCGAAGATGCTGACCTTCGACTTCGATGAGGACGGGCGGATTGACCAGTACGGCACGTTGATCGGCGATTGGCGGCATTTCGTCTGGCAGAATAGGGGAGAGGTCGTTGACAATCCGGCGAATCCCGCCAGGAG
>DASRZD010000542.1:0-7623 GCA_035686805.1 Armatimonadota bacterium | reverse complement strand
TGGTAGCCTTCATTGTCGTACTCCAGGATAATCATCGGATGACCCCTGAGCGCCGTGCCGATCGCCGATCCCATGCCGATGTCCATACCCCCGTCGCCGGTGACCATGATGAAGGTCAGGTCCAGGTCGCCTGGTAATTCGCCGCGCCTCTTGCGCTCGCGATACATCTCGACCAGCCCCGCGATGGTCGAAGCGCCGTTCTGGAAGAGATTGTGAAGGTAGGTCACTCGGTGGGAACTATAGGGGTAGCCGGTCGTGACGACCATCCCACACCCGGTCTGGAACAGGAGGACGACATGGCCCTCGATGCCTTTGAGGAACTGATCCACGCTCGGGAAGATGCCGCAGCCGGGACACGCGCCGTGGCCGGGAGCGATCCGCTGAGGCATGATGGCGGCATGGCGAGGCGTGGGGCTCTGGACCTTCAACTCACAGGTCTCCGGATCCCAGTCGGCCTTGTTCAAGCCTGGCGACGCGCTCTCCAGAGAGATCGGCGGCTGCTCATATTCCAGCTTGATCGGCTCGCCGGCATTGATCCCGAAGTAGTCGAACGGACGCTCAACCTTCCCCGTTCGAGCGACCTCCAGCGCCTCCATCAGGAGCTGCTCAGCATCCTCGATGAAGAAGTCCTTGCCGCCGAGGCCATAAACCCTCGACATGCAGAGCGTCCGGTTATCCCGGTCCTCCTTGAGGGCCGCACGCACCTCGAGCGACATGTTGCCGCCGTGAGCGCCATAGGAATCCGACCGGTCGGCGATCAGCAAGGCCTTCGTATTCTTTAGGATTCGGCGGAGCGCATCAGCAGGGAACGGCCGAATGACATTGAGACTGATCACTCCGACCTTGTGCCCGGCATCCCTCAGCCTGTCCACCGCATCCTTGGCGGTTTCTGCGGCGGAATTGAGGAGTAGTAAGGCGGCGTCGGCATCGTCCATCGAGTAGGCGTCAACCTCAGGGTGATAGCGGCCGCTGAGATCGCCGTACTCCTTGAGGATCGTGGGGAGGACCTCGGCGGCGGCTTCCATTGCGAGGTGCTGCTGATACTTGTTATTTATAAGGTCGGGATCGTTCATGTACGGGCCGATGGTCACGGGATGCTCGGGATCGAGGGCCGTGATTGGCGCCTCATACGGGCCGATGAAATCCTGGACGGTCTGCGCGTCCTGGAAGACCTTCACCCGGCGCTTTTGGTGGCTGGTGAAGAACCCGTCGCTGGCGACGATCACTGGGAGACGAACGTCGGGATGCTCGCCAAGCCGGACCGCGATGATGTTCATGTCATAGACCGCTTGCGGGTCGCGTGCGAGGAGGATGATCCAACCGGTGTTCAGCGCGAACATGATGTCCGAGTGGTCGCCCTTGATGTTCAAAGGACCGCTGACCGCTCGGGTGACGACGTTCAAGACCATGGGAAACCGAGTGCTCGCCTGAACCGGCAGTTGCTCCAGGGAGAAGAGGAGTCCCTGGGAGCTGGTGGCATTCAAGACCCGCCCGCCACCGACTGCCGCGCCATAGCACAACCCGGCGGCACTGTGCTCGCCATCTGCGGGGATCATGTGGGTCTCATGCCCGCCCTGGACATAAAGCTCATCGAGTTCTTCGGCGATCTCGGTCGAAGGGGTGATCGGGTAATAGCCCATCACGTGGAAGTTGATCTGCTGCGCCGCGAGGACCGCCATCTCGTTACCTTTGCGAAAATCCGTTATCTGGGGTGCCGCCTGTATCTGCTGAACCATGATCATTCCTCCAACGGGTTTGGGGTAGTGCTCTCCTCGCCGGTATCCTCGACCACGCATGTCCTCAGTTGATCGAGCGAGCCCATGTACTCAGGCGCATTCTCCTCATCGAAGTCTCGGCCTGATGGCCCGACATCCGGTTTGCCAAGGGATGCAATCGCCTCCTCAGGGCCGGTGAATTGAATTTCCGAGGTCGCCAAGTGAAGCGGCTCTTCCCGCTCCTTGGTGAGTGCGTTAACCGGACAGATCTCCACACACTTCATGCACCCCTTGCAGTATTGAAGGGCGGGCCCTTTCAGCACCGGCGCGGGCTTTCCACGCTTGTCAACGCCCATCTCCCAGACGAACACGTAATCGGGGCAAGTCATGTCGCACAGGCCGCAGTCAATGCAGCGGTCGCGCCAGAACTTGGGATAATATCCATGTCTCGAGGAGCTGAGGTCCTTGAGAACGGTGTTGCCGGGATTGACGATCGTCCCACCCATGGGCTGGGTCTTCCATCCAAGCGCCGGGACGAATCGGCGGTAGGGCTTCAGTTCGTACTTGCCATCGGGCTCGAAGGCCTGAATGTGAATCTCCTCAAATCCCCGGTCGAAGGTTCGCATGTTCGGCTCGACCAGGGCCGGGTACTTCGCGCAGAAGGTCTCGGCGATCACCTGCCGGACTGCATCCTTGTCAATGAAGCCCGATGCCCGAGTGATCGCCCCCAGCAACGCCGTGTTGATCCTCGATTTCTCCTCGATCGCGATCTTCATCGCATCGAGGGTGATGATGGTTCCACTTGGCAGTTCGAGGATGTCTCGCATCATCGCAGGGTCGGAATTCGTATTCACGATAACAACACTATTCGGATACAGGCCCTCGGTAATGCCTCGAACGCCGATCAACTCCTCATGGAAGATCGTGAGGAGGTGCGGGCGCTCAACCGGGCTGCTGGATCGGAGTTCCACGTTGCACTCGCACAGGCGAATGTACGTCGTCACGGGCGAGCCCTTCTTCTCCGAGCCGTAGGAGGAAAAGTTCGCGCCGTTGAATCCCTGCCGAAGAACCGCCGCCTCGGCCAGGATTTGCCCGGCGACGTTTCCGCCCTGCCCGCCGATGGACTCGAACCGGATCTCATAGAAACCGGACTCATTCGTGACCGGCAATGTGCTTTCCAACTGACCGCTCCTTGGTTTTGCTCATATAAGGGTACCCAGACCGGAGATTTGCAAAACTCGGAGGAGTGGGCGGGCGGAAGGTCGAATGGTAGGGCATGAAACGATTTATGATAATCACGCTAGTATTGGCGCTCGGAGGCACACTGATGGCTCAACCGGCCGGCTTGAGGAAGATCGGCAAAGACTTCATCATTTATCAGGACAGCAAGTTCTACTCTACCTTCCCATCGCTCGTCATTCGAAAGGACGGCGAGATATTGTGCGCATTCAGGCGTGCCCCTGATCGGCATGCGTTGTGGGGAATGCCGGGATACACCCACACCGACCCGAACAGCTACCTGATGCTCGTTCGCTCGAAGGACAGCGGCAAGACGTGGACCAAGGAGCCCGAGCTGATCCACGCCCATCCGCTCGGCGGCTCGCAGGATCCGTGCATGTACCAGCTCAAGGACGGCTCGATCGTATGCTCGAGTTACGGATGGGCGCTCGTCCCGCCCGAGGGCGCGGACAAACTCCAGGATACCCGATCGCACGGCCAGTTTGGGTTCCTCGGCGGGTACATACTGCGCTCGGATGATGGCGCAAAGACTTGGAAAGGACCCTTTGTCCCGCCGCCTGCTCCCGGAAGCAAGGGCCTGGACGTCCTTGGGCAGCCGGTGCCGGTCTTCAACCGAGGGCGAATGATGCAGGGAAGGAACGGCCCCGACGGATCGAGGGCAGGCAAACTCTACTGGGCAGTCGCAGTTGCGGATCCCGGCCAGCCGACGTCAGTCCACCTGATGACCTCCACTGACCGAGGAGAGACCTGGACATACGCCTGTCCGATCGCCAAGGATGACAAGATAACTTTCAACGAAACTTCGCTGATCGAGACGAAGAAGGGCGACATCATCGCCTTCATGAGGACCGACAAGTTTGACGGCAAGCTCGCCTACGCACGCTCGACCGACCCCGACGGATCGAGGGCAGGCGGCGGCAAGAGCTTCGAGCCCTGGCAGGACGGCGGATTCTTCGGCCATCCATTCACGGCGATCAATCTGAAGGATGGGCGGATATTCCTCATCTATGGCTATCGGCAGCAGCCCTTCGGCATTCGGGCGAAGGTCCTGAATTCCGAGTGCACGGATATCACGACTGCCCCTGAGTTCGTCATCCGTGATGATGGCGGAGGCGGCGACCTTGGCTATCCGTGGGCGGTTCAGCTTCCGAATGGCAATATCCTGACCGCGTATTACTTCAATATTGGGGATGGGAATCGGCACATTGCGGGAAGCATACTCTCGCTTGAATAGCGAGAGGGTTATGGGTTGTAGGTTATAGGGCACCCCAAAACCTAAAACCCACAACCTACAACCCAACCTCAGAACCTTCCCCCGAATATCCGGTAGACGAGCAGGACATTGAGGAAGACGATGATCAGGCCGGCGACTGCACCCATCCCGCTCAATGCGCGATAAGAAGGTTCGCCAGCCTGCCGAGCGCCAGTCCTATTCCGCAGCTTATGGCCCCTATGACCATCGTTTCGAGGCCGATATCAAGCGCATACACGATATCGCGGATTATCCGTCCCCTGGGCTTGTGCCAATCCTCGCCGTGGAATCGCTTCAGGCGGTCCTCCACGGGAGTTCTGCGAAAAAGGCTGAGTTTGTTCATCACTTGATTATATACCAGGCGCTTGAGGGAGTGAAACACTCGGCGGTCGAGGTTAATCCGAATTTAACCTGCCGATTACAGAAAGTTATTGTTCCTTTAAGCAGAGATTAACCTCTCAGGTTTAGAATCATAGCGGATTGCGTTAGGTTTCGCTAAATCCTCCAAACCACACCCAGATCCAAGCTGGAATAGGGTTTGATATTTTGTGAAAACAATTGCGAATTGCGCGAAGGAGCTCGTCATAACATGACCACCGCCATCAGAGGAATTGAAACCGATTTCGAGAGAGGAATCCACATCTCGGAGAAGACGATCGCCCGCATGCGCTGGTATCTCTTTGCCCTCGATGAGTTCGCCAAAGAGGACATGAGTGTCGTGGCGTCCCGTGAGATCGCGGACAAAGTGGGCGTTAAATCCGGGCTCGTGAGGAAGGATCTTTGCCATTTTGGCGGCTTTGGCCGGCCATCGGTGGGGTACAATATCGCCTATCTGCAAAAGAAGATCAAGGAGATCCTCCGAATCAACCAGGTGAAGAACGTCGCGTGGGTCGGCGCTCAGAGGCTTGCTGATGAGCCGGCGTTGATCGAGAAGTTCGCCGACAGCAATTGCGAGATTGAGGCCGTTTTCGATAAAGATTCCACAAAGCTTGGGATGAGAATCGGCAATCTCCAGGTGCTGGGGATCGGCGAAGTCGAGGCCGTGGTGCAGAATCTCGGCATCGAGGCGGCGGTGATTGCCACTCCCAGTGAGGACGCTCAGGAGGTGGCGGATAGACTCACTGCAGGAGGAGTGAAGGCGATTCTGAACCTCACGCCAGTCGTGCTGGTCGTTCCGCCGGGAGTTGCGGTTCGGAACGTTGACCTGGCGAGCGAGCTCATGATGCTCTCCTACTACTGCGGCGGGAATGGCGGAGTCAACGGACTAGCACACGCTTAGCAAAAATGATATAATACCCGAGGTTGTTGGAAGGGTATGCAGATAATGACCGACAGACTCACAATTCCTGAAGGCCGACAATTGGCCGACAGGATCGGCGATCTCAGCGGCCAAAAAATCGCGTCGTGCTATCAGTGCGGCGAATGCACCGCGGGATGCCCGGTCGCGTATACGGCGGACCTGATGCCGAATCAGGTGATCCGCATCGTTCAGCTCGGCCAGGACTCCGTGCTGGAGTCATCAATGATCTGGCTCTGCGTGGGCTGTGAGACCTGCGCCACCCGATGCCCCAGAAGCGTCGAGCTTTCGAAGGTCATGGATGCCTTGCGGGAGACGGCGGTCGCCCGAAAGTCCCGCGTTCGCGAGCCTGCAATACTCACCTTCCACAAGACATTCTTGAAGTCCGTCGAGCGCATGGGCCGCACGCACGAGGTCAGCATGCTGGCCGAATATAAGCTCCGAAGTCGGGACCTCTTTTCCGACATCTTCCTTGGCATGCGGATGTTTCTGAAGGGCAAGCTGGCGCTCGTGCCTAAGTTCATCAAGGGCAAGGACGAAGTTGGGAGAATAATCCGTAATGAGTAATCCGTAAGGCCAGTCCGGTTACGCATTACTCGTTACTCATTAGCCTATATGAAATACGCCTATTTTCCCGGGTGCTCGCTGCACTCGACCGCAAGTGAATATGACCTCTCGACGAAGGCCGTCTGCCGCGAGTTGGGGATCGAACTGGAAGAGATCCCCGACTGGAATTGCTGCGGCGCGACCTCCGGTCACAGCCTGAACAAGGAAGTCGGGATCGCCCTCCCGCTCAGAAACCTCGCCAAGGCCGAGGAGATGGGCCTCGATGTCGTTACTCCCTGCGCTGCATGCTTCAACAGATTGAAGTCGGCGGATGACATCGTCAAGCGCGACCCTGCCATGCTGGCCCTCATGGCCGAGAAGTATGGAGTCAACTACAAAGGCACGGTGAACACGCTTTCACTCCTTTCGGTGGTTTACGGGCTTGGCGTCGAGGCGATTCAATCGCATGTGAAGCGGGAGTTGGCCGGGTTGAAGCCGGCTTGTTACTACGGCTGCCTGCTTCTCAGGCCCCCGGATGTCGCCGACTTCGACGACGCCGAGAATCCCATATCTCTTGACGAGTTGATGGGGAGTTTGGGGGCTGAGGCCGTCAAGTGGCCCTACAAGACCGAATGCTGCGGCGCGAGTCTCTCGCTCTCGAAATCGGAGATCGTCGTGAAGCTGACTCACGATATCCTCTCGATGGCGAAGCGCTCTGGGGCGAACTGCATCGTGACCGCGTGCCCGCTTTGCCAGGGGAACCTCGACATGCGCCAGTCGCAGGTCGAGGCGAAATATGGCGAGGAGTTCGGTCTGCCGATTTTCTATTTTACGCAATTGATGGGAGCTGCTTTTGGTCTGCCTGACAGCTCTTTGGGATTCAACAAACTGATGGTTAACCCCGGTGCCGTACTGGCAGCGGTTGGATCGGAAGGCAAGTAGGAATGGCCCGAGTCGGAGTTTTTGTCTGCTGGTGCGGATCGAATATCGCGAAGACGGTTGATGTCGAAAAGGTCGCCGAGGCCGCCTCGAAGATGCCGTCGGTCGCCTACGCCACTCATTACAAGTACATGTGCTCCGAGCCCGGCCAGAATCTCGTGAAGCAGGCGATCGAGGAGCACAAGCTCACTCGAATCGTTGTTGCCTCATGCTCCCCCCGCCTTCACGAGCCCACGTTCCAGCGGTGCATCAGCGAAGCGGGGCTGAATCCCTATATGCTCGAGATGGCGAATATCCGCGAGCACTGCTCGTGGGTTCATGAGGATAAGGAAGCCGCCACGCAGAAGGCGATTGACTTGACCGCGATGGCGGTCGCGAAGGCCGTTAGGAACGAGGCCCTTTTCCAGCAAGAGATTCCACTCACGAAGACGGCGCTCGTCATCGGAGGCGGGGTTGCGGGCATTCAGGCGGCGCTCGATATCGCGGATGCAGGCTATAAGGTCACTCTCGTCGAGCGGACACCCTCCATCGGCGGGCGGATGGCTCAGTACGACAAGACCTTCCCCACCCTCGACTGCGCGGCGTGCATCCTGACGCCGAAGATGGTTGACTGCGCCTCGAACCCGAATATCCGC
>DASRZD010000541.1:0-2212 GCA_035686805.1 Armatimonadota bacterium | reverse complement strand
ATGTGGGAAGCAGGCGGCAACATTAAGGACTTGAACCCCGTTCTCAATCTAGCGGCAAGCAATGCGACCGCCATCAACAGTAGAGGCCAGATAGCCGGCAAGGCCGGTTGGATGTGCTGCAAGGGCAATGCTTTCCTTTGGGATCCGGGGAAGGGCCTCCAGGATCTAGGCCGCTTGTCCAACCTGCCCAAGCTTGTCATGGTTCTTCTACATCCTCCGCCAGTGCCGGGAAGCGATGCCACCGCCCTTAACGATCACGGGCAGGTGGTCGGTTGGTCTCATGATGAGAGGGCTCACAGCCATGCCTTCTTCTGGAGTCGAGATACCGGAATGATTGACTTGGGCGCACCCAAAGATGCAAGGCACAAGCAGATGATCGAATCCAAGTACCATCTGAAACTGATTGCCTTCGACGATGAAGGCTGGAGCAGCGCCTCGGACATCAACAACTCCGGCGTCATCGTTGGAGGATCCAGCGGCCACGCTGTAATGTGGATACCTTCACCTTAGCAATCTTTTGCCATGGCCAATCCCCTCGGAGGTTTCCCTACAGCCCACCTCGTACCTTAACGTATGTTTTGCAGAATACTCGTGTTGATCATCATCGGCCTCATGGCCGGGTGGCAGGGGGTAGCAATGGGTGCAGAAAGACCCTCCGTTTTCCTCAACGCCCAGGAACTCGCGCGTCTTCGGACTGAACTAAAGACCGTCGAGTGGAAGCGGGAGATATATGAGAAGGATCTGGGCACGCCGCGCTTCATCGGCAGCGGGATCAAACCCAATGCCGACCGGTGGCTGAAGCAAGACATCGTCATTCCGGCCAGGAGTGGTCACTATCACAACTTCTTCTGCGACGACGGGACCGAGCTTCGTGTCCCGGACGACTGCAAGCCTCATGCCGAAGGATATACCTGCCCCGCGTGCGGCAAGGTCTACAAAGGTGAAAAGTACGATGCAGCCATCCGATGGCTGATCCACAACCGCCTTGCGGTGGCGGCCTTCGACCTCGGTCTGACTTACGCCATCGAGAACGACGAGCGCTATGCAGAGAAGGCCGCCGAGATACTCAAGAAGTATGCCGATGCCTATCCCGGCCCACATACCGGTCACACTCAGGGTGGAATCATGTATCAGTCCCTGTGCGAGTCGGTCTGGTCAATCCCTCTGGCGGGGGCATACGATTTCATCTATGATTCCAGCGCTCTCTCGGATGCGGACAAGGCGAACATCGAGGGCAAGCTATTCAAGCCGATGGCTCAGGGCCTCGTCAAGATGGGCATTGGCGGCAACTGGGGATCGTGGCATCTATCGGCCGTGGGAGTGATCGGTTACGCGATTCGCGACCAGGAACTGATTGACTACGCCATCAAGAGCTTCAAATCCCAGATCGCGAATCAACTTGGGGAGGACGGCCTCTGGCCTGAGTCGGTTCACACCTACCACTTCTATCCACTCGGCGCCTTCCTCTACCTGGCCGAGGCGGCGATTCACAACGGCACGGACCTTTATCATTGGGAGGCAAAGCCCGGCAAGAGCCTGGAATCCATGTTCTTAGCTCCCATGGGCTATATGTATCCGGACTTTCGCCTGCCGGCGATCAACGATGGCTGGTTCAACTCTTTCATGCCCCTGTCCCAATATGAGCTGGCCTACGCCCGCTATGGTGACCCGGAACTCGCCTGGGTGGTTAAGGAGGGGTATGCCACACGCAAGCTCCATAGGGACGGCTTGTGGGCTTTCCTCCAGGGCAAGACGCTGGATGGATATGAGAAGCCGGAACTGCAATCCATCAACTTCCCAGTGCTGGGGATTGCGATCCTACGCTCCCCTAGCGGGAATATGATGACTTTCGACTACGGCCCGTTCATGGGTCACGGGCAGCCGGACAAGATGGGGATCACGTTGTTCGCGAACGGCAGCCTCATGGCGGCGGACTATGGCACTCCGGGCTACGGCTCCGCCTCGATGCGCTGGTACACGAGTACTGCGGCCCACAATACGGTAGTCGTGGATGGGAAGTCTCAGGCCAGGACGAATGAGCGCCGATTGACTCACTTCGGCGGCAGCCCGACGTTCGAGGTCGCCGAGGCTGAGACCGAGCAGGCCTACCCCGGCGTCCTTCACAAGCGAACGGTGATCAGGGTGGGGGAGAGCTTCATTGTCATTGACCGGCTGAAGAGCGAAGAGCCCCATACCTATGACTGGTTCTTCC
>DASRZD010000540.1:0-5784 GCA_035686805.1 Armatimonadota bacterium | reverse complement strand
ACGCCCGCCACCTTCGCCGGGATGATGCTCATTTGCGCCGACCCGAACATGGGGTACCGCCCACCGGGGATGTAGCTGCCGACCGAGCCCACAGGGATGTGCTTGTGGCCCAGGACGACCCCCGGCCTGATCTCGATTTCGAGCTGCTTCATGGTCTCGAACTGCGCCTGCGCGAACGCCCGGACGTTCGACTGGCAGTAGTCCGTGTCGGCGATGGCTTGCTCGGGCAGCCGCGAGATGGCCTCATTGATCTGAGCCTCGCTCAACTCGAAGCTCTCGGGATTCCAGTCGTCGAACTTGCTGCTGTAGTGGCGAATGGCATCCATGCCTTTCTTCTCCAGGTCCTTGAGCATGTCGGAGACGACCTTAGTCGTCTCATCGTCGGTCTCAAAGAGTCTGTGGTCGCCGGGTTTGAAGAGGATCATGGAAGCCTCCAATGGGTCATATGGGTCTTATGGGACCAATGGGTCTCAGCGGCCTACCTTCTCCGCAGTGTTTCTGATGCCGATCACCGCATCATGGATCTCCTGGTCGGTCATTCTGGGATTCATGCAGATATTGAACTCTCGGTGGTAGAAGAACTTCTCATGCACCGGGCAGAGATGGTCGCCATAGCCGAGCTTCTTGAAGGCGTCGAAGTGGTAGGTCGGCTGGTAGTGAAGAATCCCCTGGACGCCCTCCTCGCGATAGAGCACGCGCATGAAGTCGTCCCGGCTCGCGCCAAGCTCCTCTTCCTCCATGCAGACGGTATACAGGTGATAGACGTGCTTGCAGTTCGGGTCCTCATAGACCGGCGTGACGCCCTTGATGCCCTGGAGGCCCTCGGTGATCTTGCGGCCCCGCTCACGCCGGCGTTCCGTGAGCATATCCAGTTTGCGCAACTGAGCACGCCCGACCGCCGCCTGAATCTCGTTCATGCGGTAGTTGCAGCCCCACTTGCCGTTCACATCCACGACGTTGAAATGGGAGGGAATCCAGTAATCGGTCTGATTCTCCCAAGGCTCAAGGTTCATGCATCGGAGCTTCTCGATGGCGTCAATGAAGTCATCGCGGTTGGTGGTGATCATGCCGCCCTCGCCGCAGGTGGTCATATTCTTGAGTGAGTGGAAGCTGAAACACCCGATGTCGCCAATGCTGCCGGCCTTGCGGCCCTTGTACTCCGCGCTTGGAGTGTGGGCGCAGTCCTCCATCACGAAGAGATTGTGCTTGCGGGCGATCTCCATGATCGGGTCCATGTCGCACATCTGGCCGCCGTAATGGACGACGTAGATGGCTTTGGTCCTGGGCGTGACCTTCTTGGCGATCTCGGCGGGGTCAATGTTGAAGGTTCGGGGGTCGATGTCCGCGAATACCGGCCGCCCGCCCTCTTTCAGGATGACCAGGCTTGTGGCGATGAAGGTATTTGAAGTGACGATCACTTCGTCGCCGGGCTTGATGCCGAAGACCTGAGTCGCGACGTGCATGGCGGTGGTGCAACTCGTGACCGCGAAGGTATGCTTCACGCCGCACATTTTCGCGAACTCGGTCTGGAATGCCGCCACCTGCGGGCCCATGGTGAGGGTATCCTGCTGCATGGCCTCCCACGCGGCGTTCTTCTCATCGTCGTCATAGATAGAGCCGAAGAAGGAATACGGCACCTTCAATCTGACCCCATCGTCCATTGCGTAGCTGCTGGTGATACCTCCTTCGGTATCCGAGCCGGTAAATTTCTCCTTATCTTCGACTGACATGTGTCACCTCCGGGTGAATAAACCTGAGATAAGTATAGCTCCAACCGCCAAAAACCGCTATGGGGAATCAATGATTATTCGCGCAAACCCGAAATTCGAAGCACGAAGCACGAAACAAATTCCAAGAAGCAATGCTCTAAACCCGGAACCAGGGCATTTATTTGGAATTTGCCTTTTCGGTCATTTGAGGCTTGTTTCGAATTTCGGTATTCGAGCTTCGAATTTGCCTTTCCAGCTATGGAGAATCAATGATTATTAGGGAAAACCAGCTTTACACCCATTGAGGTCAAAGCGGCTTTCTGTTCGTCGAGGTTATCTGGGGCTTCTATGTCAAACAGAGGATATCGCTCTCCGAGCGCCTCGTATTTCCCACTCCCGATGCGGTGGTAAGGCATCAGCTCGAGTTTTCGCTCTCCCGGCAAAGACAGGATGAACTCCCCCAAACGCCTCAAGTCGTCCGGGGTATCATTCAACCCGGGGATAATCGGCGTTCGAAAGACGATCTCTACGTCCTTCGCGGCTAGCTTCCGTGCATTGTCCAGGATCGTGGAATTGTCTGCCTTGCATAGCTCCTGGTGCTTGGTGGAACTTACGACTTTGATGTCATAGAGGAACAAGTCGGTGAATGGGAGAAGTCCTGCGATTCTCTCCCACGGACTGAGTCCGCACGTCTCAACCGCCGTGTGCAGCCCATGATCCTTTAACGCGGCAAGCAGCGAATGCGAGAACTCAAACTGATGAAGCGGTTCGCCTCCCGAGAGGGTCACACCGCCCCCGGACCTTGTATAGAACGGCTGATCGCGCATTGCCACGCCTAGTATCTCCGAGATAGTGGTGACTCGGCCTGCCATCTGCACGGCCTCGGAAGGACACACTTGGACGCACTCACCGCAGACACGGCACTTTGCTCTGTCAATCCGTTCCTCCCCGAAACCGAGGGCGTCGTTCGGGCACGCCTCGACACATCGCCCACAGCCGATGCATTTTGCCCTGTAGAACGCGATCTCGGGCGCGCTCGATCTTGACTCAGGGTTGTGGCACCAAACACAGCTCAGCGGACACCCCTTGAGAAAGACCGTGGTTCTGATCCCCGGCCCGTCGTGGAGCGAGAAACGCTGAATATCGAAAATCAGTCCTTTCGTTTCTTCCATCTATTTCGTGTGCTTCGTTCTCGCTATGATGTGGTTCTGGAGCTCGCGGTCGAGCAGGCAAAACTGCTGGCTGAATCCCGAAACCCGCACGCAGAGGTTCTGGTACGCTTCGGGATCGTCCTGGGCGGCTTTGAGTGTTTCTTCGCTCACGACGTTGAACTGCAGTTGGCCGACGCCGAGGTCTATCGCGGTGACCATCAGATCAACGAACGCCTTCCGACTCGGGCCATCAAGGAGCGCCGGGTCGGCCTCGAGGATCGCTGAGCTGCTGGCGGCGGCGAGGTGATGCGGAATCCTAGCCAGGGACTTGATGGCAGCAGTCAGGCCCGTCCTGTCCCTACCCTGCACCGGCGAAACACTGTAGGCGAGCGGTTCACCCGCGAGACGGCCCTCGGGGGACGCACCGGTGAGCTTCCCGCAGCTAAGCATCAGGACGAACGTGAAGAGATGACAGAAGAATGTGCCGCCGCTCGGAGTCCGGTAGCGCGCGAGGAGATCGCAGTACTGCTCCGCAATATCGGCGGCGAAACCATCCGGCAAGGGCTCGTCGTTGCCGTATTTCGGAAGGCGGTTCCTGAGGAACAGCCTGAGGTCCTCCCGCCCGGCGAAGTTCGTCCGAAGTGCGATGAGCATATCATCGGGGGCAATAATCTCGTCCTCGAAGACTGCGGTCTGAAGCGCAGCCAGGCTGTCGGCGACATTCGGAATCCCCATGGCGGCGCTGGAATGATAGTTGTACCGCGCACCGCCCTCGATGATGTCCAACCCGCGGGCAACGCAGTCATCGGTGAGAAGCGAGAGATAGGGCAAACGGAACTGACTCCTGTGCGCGATCTCGCAGGCGTTCGAGCCTTCAACGGCCAACTTGGCGAAATACTCCAACTGCTTCGTGTAGGCGGCCAGGACATCGTCAATTGAGTGGAAATCCGCCAGCATGCCGGTCTGCGGGCCGACCTGCGCCCCGTCGAGGAGATCGCGGCCGTCATTGATTGCCAGCTCCAGGCACTTGGGCAGATTGATCCAGTGACTCACCGCATGAGGGTTCGCCTTGCCGGGGATGGTGATCTCGATGCAGCCGATGGCGGCGTATCCACGAGCGTCCTCAAGGGGGATTCCCCGGCTGACGAGCGCCGGAACCAGGGCCTCATCGTTGAAGAAGAACGGGATTCCCCCGCCCTTCGCCACGAGGTCAACGCACCTCGAAACGAACTCTCGTGGGCTCTTTCGATGAAGCCTTGCCGACAGGCATCGGATGAAGCCGAGGGCCTCGGTCACATCCAGCACCAGGTAGCTGAGGGGATTGACGGCATCACTGCCGTCGGGATGCTGGCCGCCGATCATCATCTGCTGAACGTCATAAGGGCGATAGAGCTTGATCCAGAGCGCGGCGAGTATCTCCATCGCATCGCTCGTGGTGATCGTTCCGTCGGCGAGGTCGCGCTCCAGATACGGCCAGAGGAACTGGTCAATGCGCCCGATGCCGTTCGCGTTTATACCGTCCTCCCAGACTGTGAGAATGTGAGCGAACCAAAGGGACTGGACCGCCTCCAGGAACGTTCGGGCAGGTTGGGCGGGGACTCTCTCGCAGATCTGGGCGATCTTCTGGTCGTGCGCGATCTCGGCATGGCGCAATCCGATCTTCTCGGCAGACTCGCAGATCATCTTGAAAGCAAGCAGATTCGCGCATTGGGGGTCAGCCGAGAGCGCCGACTCGACCTCGGCCTTTAGACCTGAGAAACCGAGCCTCAGGACCTTCTCATAGCCTCGAATGCTGTGGTTCAATTCCGTGCCCCAGACCTGGACCACGCCTCGCTGCTGAGCAAGGGCAAGTTCCGAAGGCATGGGAACGGTTGCCAAATCTTGGGAAGCGAATGGAGACTTCTCGAGCCAGGAGGTCATTCGGCTCTTCTGCTCATCCGTGAGGGCGCTCGACATGACCCGGTCTCGGTACGCTGGGGGAACTGACGGCTGGAAGTTGATCATATGGTCGCATTGATGGTCGCCGCTCTCGCCCACGATGATCTCGCCGGGGGAGATCAGCAGCGGCATGCGCTCAATCACGCTGCAAAGGCCGGCTGCGTTGCGAATGGGCAGAGGCTCATTTCGCGCCGCCATCCAGCCCTCGAGGTAATAGTAGTCCCTGAACATCGGCAGGAACATCTCATCGGGCTGGCGCTGCGCCCTATCCCAAAGTTCCTTGATTCGTTCTGACGGCTGGTAACGCGTCATGCAATTCTCTAGATAACTGTTTCGCCGGTCTTGCATGATCTCCTTGCCATCTCCAAAGTCTGCAGGACGAATTGCTCCTTGCCCTTGCTATAGGAGCCACGGTCGTTCCCGTATTGCTGGGCCAGCTTCTGTTTCAGATCATCGTACTCCTGAGCGCGCCCTGGATGGCTCCGGAGATAGTCACGGAAGAGTAGAGCGTTGTTCCAGAAATCGCTGCCGTAGACGGTGACGTGGGCAAAGTGGGTGCGCTTGGTCTCCGGGCCTCTCACATAGAGCTCTTGTGCCTGCAACCCTTCCAGGCTCTGGCCAGGTACGAACGGACGGTGCTCATAGCCTAACTCTACAAACTTGTCCTTCATCTCTTTGGCGATTTCTAACGACTCAACGCCGATATTCATATCAAGGATCGGCTTTGCGGGAATGCCGGGAATTGCAGTACTGCCGATGTGCTCCATGGCAAAGATCGTCTCGCCGAATGTGCCGACCAGCAGTTGCTTCTCCTGCTCGAACAACTTGGCCCATTTCGGATTGTGGGGCACGAGCTTGACCGTTCCGCGTTTCAGGCCAAGAATGTCGCTCAACGGATACCGCCTACCAAAGTCACTATCGCCCTCGGAGGGATGAGTACCCTTTCTGCCTGTGTTTTTCCCTTCTTGAGGCTGAGAGTCTCAGAG
>DASRZD010000539.1:0-3463 GCA_035686805.1 Armatimonadota bacterium | reverse complement strand
TAGTTGTAGTTCGCGTCAATCTGCTCCATCGAGGCATGGAGAAACCTCGAGTCGCCGGCAATCAGCCGATCAATGTGGCTAATGACATCCAGGCCGACGCTCTCGCTGAGGTAGTAGATCGGCGAGAGGAAGCTCTCATTGCCCTCGATGATGCCGTGGAGGTTCTTGTTCGACTTTGAAATCCCCTGCTTGGTTACCATCCGCCCGATGGCAGTGCCGCCGTATATGCGCACCCCGACCGAGATGCCTACCCTGTCCGGCTGAATCTCCTTCATGAGGCTGATAGTCCGATTGACCGATTCCATCGTCTCGCCCGGCCCTCCGATGAGCAGGTCGTACATGAAAGTGATCCCATGCCGGTGGCAGATTTCGGCGGTGCGGCGGACGTCCTCGCCGGTGAAATCCCTGCCAAGCGAGCGAAGAACCCCATCATCGCCGCTGTCGGCGCCGAAGTCAATGCCCGCGCACCCGGCACTCTTCATCAGACCTGCAAGCTCGTCGGTGAATGGGGCGGGGCTCGCATAGGTATACCAGCGAATGCTCTCTGACAGACCTGAGGCAATCAACTCCCGGCAGACCGCCTCGGCATGGCTGAGGGGGATGTTGAACTCCGCGTCGCACAGGTGGAAGCAGTCAATCCCCTGATCCACGAGCGCCTTGAATTCGTCCACCACGAGTGACGGCGACCTCAATCGGCAGACCGTTCCTTTGCCGACCGGATCGGCGCAGTAGATGCACTTCTTGTCGCACCCTCGCTTGGTCTCGATCCCGGCCTGGCCGCCCTCTGCGAAGTAGCGGCGATTGTCTATCCACTTGCGACTGCGAGGCAGATTCTGCGGGTCGGACAAGTCGGACGGGTCGGACATGTCAGACGCGAGCCGGGCCAAGGCATTCTCCCCAGGACCGACGATGGCATAATCCGCCCCGGTGAACTCCTGAATCGCCTTCGCCGCGACCGACAATCCCGCGCCTCCCAGGACGATCTTGGCATCGGTGTTCGCACGGATTCGGTCAATGACCTGCTTGTAGAACGGCACGAAGAAGTCGCGGCTGGCGAAGTAGCAGTCGTCCGTGTTCCGGATCGTCATCCCGACGAGGTCGGCCTCATTCGAGTGGAAGTAGGCGTCCACGTCCGCCTCCCAATCATCCGAGAAGCAGAGATCGAGGATGCCGACCTCATGCCCCGCGACATCCAGCGCATCCGCGAGGTAATCCAGGGCAATCGGTCCGACCCCGGGTTTCATGCGATTCGGGTTGACCAGGGTGACTCTTGCCACGTCAAAGCGTCCTATCAATCGCCTCTGCCACTCGCCGTATCTGCCCCATAAGCTCATGGAACGAGTCAGGGCGCAGTGACTGAGGCCCATCGCTTAGGGCGTGCTGGGGATCGTTATGGACCTCCACCAGGAGGCCGTCCGAACCCGCCGCAACCGCCGCTTTCGAGATCGCCCCGACGTACTTCCAGTCGCCGGTCGCATGACTGGGATCAACGATCACCGGCAGGTGAGTCCACGCCTTCAGCACCGGCACGGCGTTGATGTCCGTCGTATTGCGGGTCGAGTCCTCGAAGGTGGTAATCCCTCGCTCGCAGAGGATGACATTGTGATTGCCCTCGGCGATGATGTACTCGGCGGACATGAGGAGGTCGCGGAGCTTGCATCCCAGCCCTCGCTTCAGGAGAACCGTATGGCGGATAGCGCCGACGCTCTTCAGGAGCGGGTAGTTTTGCATGTTGCGAGTGCCGATCTGGAGGACGTCGGCATATCTGGCAACCAGCTCGACCTCGTGCGGGTCCATGACCTCGGTCACGACCGGCAGGCCCGTCTCTTCGCGAGCCTTCGCGAGGATTCTGAGGCCCTCCTCCCCGAGTCCCTGAAAGGCATAGGGCGAAGTCCGAGGCTTGAATGCGCCGCCTCTCAGCATGTGAGCCCCCGCCTGCTTGACCTGCTTGGCTATCTCCACCATCTGAGCCTCCGACTCGACACTGCACGGCCCGGCAGCGACGACTACCTGGTTGCCGCCTATCTTGATGCCCGCAACGTCCAGTACGGTATCCGATGGATGGTATTCTCGCGAGGCCAGCTTCCACAGATGAGAGATCAGATCAACCCTCTCCACGCCGGGAAACGAATAGAAGTGCTCGACCAGATCGGCCTTCTTCGCGTCGAGGGCGCCCAGGACTGCGATGACCTTTCTCTCGACGCCGGGGTTGATAAACGGCCTCAGCCCCAGGTTCTGGATCTCTTCCTCCACACCTCGAATCTGTTCCGTTGTGGCGCTGGTTTGCATAACGATGATCATCGGAGTCTCCTGATGGGCTTACTATGCCGGGATTATAACATATTTTTGACTTGTCACCCTCATTGGCGATATACTATTCCCTGTTTGCAGCACAACACAGCAAGGAGAGGCGTGAATGATAGTCACCACCAAGGAACTGTTTCAGCAGGCTTACGGCAAGTATGCCCTCGGCGCGTATAATATCAACAATGCCGAGCAGACCATGGGCCTGTTTCGCGGATGCCTGGATTCCAAGGCCCCGTTCATCATCCAGATTTCCAAGGGAGCGCGCTCGTACACGAACAAGCTCATGCTGGAAGGCATGATCCGTGCCGCCGACGAGATCTTCCCGGATGCGATCTTCGCCGTCCATCTGGACCACGGCGATGAGGCGACCTGCTACGATTGCATTGACTCGGGATTCTACTCGTCGGTCATGATTGATGCCAGCCACGAGCCCTTCGACGAGAACATCGCCATCACCAGGAGAGTCGCTGACAAGGCCCACGCGAAGGGGATCAGTGTCGAGGCGGAGCTCGGCCAGCTTGGCGGCGTCGAGGAGCACGTCAGCGTCTCCGAAGATCAGGCTCACCTCACCGATCCTAAGCAGGCCGCGGAATTCATCAAGCGTTCGAGCTGCGACAGCCTGGCATGCGCGATAGGGACAAGCCACGGCGCATTCAAGTTCTCCGGCTCCCAGGGATTGCACTTCGAGATCGTCAAAGGCATTCAGGAACTGGTCCCGGGATTCCCGCTGGTGCTACACGGCTCATCCTCAGTCCCGCAAGATGAGGTCGAGCGGATCAATGCCGCGGGCGGCCAGTTGAAGGGCGCAAAGGGCGTTGACCCGAATCAGTATCTCCCCGCCGCCAAGCTCGGCGTCTGCAAGATCAATATTGACACCGACGGCCGCTTGGTCTGGACTAGGGTCTACCGCGAGTTCTTCCGCGATCAGCCGTCCGTATTCGACTTCCGACCGATCGGCAAGGTCTTCATGGAGGAGTACGCCAAATTCATCGCCAGCCGCAATGAGCTTCTCGGCTCCGCCGGGCAGCTTGACGCAGTCCGAGCAGCGCTCGGAAAATGAAAGGCATGGTTGATGGTTGATGGTTCATGGTGGATCCGACCATTTAACCATTAACCATTTAACCATTAACCATTTCCGCCATGAAATGGCTCAAGA
>DASRZD010000538.1:0-11583 GCA_035686805.1 Armatimonadota bacterium | reverse complement strand
TTCGGAGTAGGCGGCGAGCAGTCTCTCGCCCATTCGGCGGCGGGTGAATTGGGAAGCCCTGTCACGTCCCGATTCGATCAACTGCGCTCGCAGCAATTGATCGGTAAGAGCGGCCCTCAATCCATCGGCGATGCTGTGCGGGTCATGGGGATCAACAGGAATGGAGCAGCCGCTCACAACTTCGGCCAGCGCGCCGGCCTCCGATGAAACGACCGGCGTTCCGCACGCCATCGCCTCCAGGGGCGGAAGCCCGAATCCCTCATCGAAGGATGGGAAAACAAACGCGACCGCGTTCCTGTAGAGCCAGAGCAGTTCGTGGTTCGAGACGTTCTTCAGGGCCAATCCCACGTCGCAATCGGCCTGTGCCCCGGCATTCGAGCAGACCAGCACGAGCTTCAGTCCCGCGAATTCGGGCCTGAGGATCTTGTAAGCCCGCATCACTCCCTTGTGGTTCTTCCTACCGTCCGCCGAGGCGAAAGCGAGAATGAACCCCATCCCCTCCTCAATCTGGGCGGGTTTTTTGCCGGGATCATCACCGCAGAAGAGCGGATCAACCGAATTGTGCACTACGCGAATCTTCTTTCGCTTCAACCCCAGAACGTGCTCCAGGTCACTTGCGATGTAATCGGAAACAGTCAACACGAATCGCGCTCTCCGAGCACATAGAGGCATCACGGCCCTCCAGTATAAGTTGAGGAGGCGCTGCTTACGGCTTCCGTACTCGCGGCGACTCAAGGGAATGGTGTCGTGGATGGTGGCGATCATCGGCAGAAACGGCATGATGGGGCCGGTGTTGCATGGGAAGTGAGCGAGGTCTATCCCGTCTTTCCTCATGATGAGCGGCAAGGCAATCTGCTCGCGGATGACGGCGTTCAGCCCCTTCACCGGCCGAATACGGAAGTTTGCCGGCAAGCGGCGATCACAGGGACGGTCGGCATAGAGGATATACTCGTTGCCTGGATCCACTTCGGCGAGCGCCGAGACAATCGCCCCGGTATAAGACTTGAACCCGCCTCGCTGGGGATGTGTGAGGAATCTGGCATCTATGCCGATCTTCATGGACCGGCCTCCCGGGCGGAGGTCCCGCTGACGGCCCATCTCAAGACGAGATATTGGAAGGCGGTATCATTGAGTTCCCTGCGGCCGATCAGCCGCTTGATGCCGTATGCAGCGAGACGTCCCAGCGCTCCTGTTATGATGATTCCCCGATGCACGAAAGCTGCCATCCGCCCTTTGTACTTCCGGATGAACTTGTTGCGGCTAAGATAGAGGTAGAGGCGCATGTCGTCCCCGAAGCGCTTTGCACTTTCACCGCCGAGGTGGATGATCTGCGCGCCCGGATAGTAGTAAACCTTCCAGCCGCTGTCCCACATTCGGTAGCACCAGTCGGCTTCCTCGGTATACATGAAGTAGGTCTCGTCCAGCAGGCCGACTTCCTCGACCGCTTCCCGCCGGACCATCATACAGCTTCCGCCTACGAAATCCACTTCCCGGACATCATCGAAATCCCAGTATGACATCGAGTAGCAGCCAAAGACCCTGTTTCTCGGAAACAGCTTGCTGAGGTACAGGGCATCGAACAACTCCGTCATCACGCTCGGGAAGCAGCTGCATGATCGCTGAAGCGTGCCGTCGCCGTTGAGCAGCTTGCAGCCGGCGGCGCCTGCGTCAGGGTGGCTCTCCATGAACTCGAAGAAATGTGCAAGACTGTCTTTCAGGACGATCGTATCGGAGTTCAGCAGACAGAAATAGCGACCGGTGCTTCGCTTGAAGGCGGCGTTGCACGCGGAGGCAAATCCCAGGTTCACCCGATTGCGGATCAGCATGACGTCCGGGTGCTTCTCCTCGACCATTTCAGGGCTGCCGTCGGTGGACGCATTATCAACCACGATGATCTCGTAGTTGAGTCCGGCGGTCGAGGCCTTGATGGAAGTCAGGCATTGATCGAGAAGGTCACTGGTATTCCAGCTTGGGATCGCGATGGATAGGTCAATCATTTACCCGTCTTCCGCCGGTTGCCGCAGATTGGCGGCAGCGGCGGCAGCCCCCATTATCAGCCAGAGGTAGACCGTGGTACCGAAGTTGACCAGGCCGTTGTTCCCGCGGCTGGGAAACATGTAATCGCCGAACATGGACGTAACCGCCATGGATGCGAATATGGCAGTTGCTGCGATGGCGAGCCACCTCAACTCAGGAGGCGCTCTCCTGACGGCAGTCAACCCGGTCATAATCCCGCCGACGATGACCCAGAAGAATACCGCAAGCCCCATCAGTCCAAGCTCCGCGGCCATCTGGACGTAGTTGCTGTGGGCTGTGGTATAGGTCTGCGATCCGAACCAGATGGTGTTATGCAGCAAGACATAGGGCTGGTAGTTGCCGGGCCCGACTCCCAGGATGGGATTCACATTCATGAACATGCGGGATGCATCAACCCAGATCACGAAACGGTCGAAGTCGCCGCCCAGTTCGGATTCCTCGTGGATCGAATGATATACGCCCGGATACACGAAGAGCGCGAACAGCATGAGCGCAAGCAGCAATACCGCAAGCCCCTTTGATCGGAACCAGGTCACTATCAGAATGACACCGGTAACCGCGACCCAGCCCGAAATCCAGGCCGCATCACTATAGGCGGCGTATGCCAGAACAGGAAGCAGGAAGCCGAACCATATCTTCTGCGGCCTGCTGAGCTTTCCGAACAGCAGGCGGCTGTAGATGAAAGCGATGCCCATCGCGAGAATCAGGCTGCCCCAGATCATCGGGATGGGAAGGTCATAGCCGATTATCCGATGGCCCGAGAAGTAGACGGCAAGAAGGACCACCGGCGCGAATATCCGGCCGATCCACTTGTCATTCTTGAGAACATTCGCCGTGAAGAAGTATGCACATATCGAAAGACAGAGCAGCCCGATTTCCGCGAACTGCGTGATCGCGAGTTGATGGAAAGGAAGCTTCTTCAGGCCGATAAGGGTGTTGCTGAAGACCAGCGAAACGACCGAGACCAGGCCGAGTGCAACCAGCGGCCGGTTGAGGTGGGATTTCACCGGTTTGAACCCATCAACGAAGATGACCCTCCCGATCCACAGCATCAGCAGGAACGCCAGGAGAACCTCGCTTGGCATCATTCCGGCCTTGTAGCCGCTGTTCGGGCTCTGGACTGCGGGGGATTCGCCGAATGCCAACGCAGCCAGGAACATGTACCCGATGAGCGCGAACTGAAGATGGCGCACGAGTATCAAACCAAGTAGGATGGCGATCGAGCCGGCGATGAGGAAATAGCCTGGGACCGTGGTCACGAACCTGGCGATCAGCATGCCGAAGCCGATGACGAGCAGCGGCACGACCCAGATTCCATGCCTGGAAGCCCCGATTGAAGCGGTTCCGTTTCTAATGCTCATTTCGCTTCTTCTCCAGGCCGAGGCTGATCATGCGCTCGAAATCCTCGGCGATGGCAGGCCATTGATACCGCTCCCTCACCAGTTCACGAGCGTTCTTCGCGATCCATTCGCCGAACTCGGGGTCGCTGAGGATCTTCGCCGTCTGGGCTGCCAGATCGTCCGCGGACTCCCCGAGAAGGAGATGGACACCGTTCTCGGCCTCGATGCCTTCCGCGCCCATGGGAGTCGAGACGACTGGCGTCCCGAGAGCCATGGCCTCGAGGATCTTCAGCCTCGTGCCTCCGCCGAGTTTGAGAGGCGCCACCAGCGCCGAAGCCGACGCCACGACCGGGCGGATATCTTCCACATAGCCGGTGAATTCCACTTGGGGATCTATAGGAAACTGCTTCGTATCTATGCCCTCGTTGCGCCCGGTTACGCGCAGGCGGACCTCCGGGAACTGACGCCTGAGGATCGGGAGAACGTCCCTGCAAAGCGTGAGGACGGCATCGCAGTTCGGCCGATATGAGAGCGCGCCGGTGAATATGAGCGTGCCTTGCTTCTTCGGCGCATGGTAATCGAGTAATGCCGGGTCAACGCCATTCGGGATGACCGTGATGAGTGACGAGTGATGAGTGAGACGTGAGGTGGAACCATTGCTCAGCAGATCCTCCATCAGCGCTTGCTCGGAGGCCGAAACGACGGCGATGGCATCGAACTCGGACGCCAGCGACCTCTCGAACTTCGCCGCCTTCATCCAGGTCGGGGTGTATCTGGCGCGCTTCAGGACGGAGCGCTCGGCCCGGCATTGACGTCTGATGACTTGATACTCCACAGTGTGCTGATCGAGGACCTTGAAGGGCGCAGATGCCTTCGCGGCATAGGGAGCAGATCCCAGAGTGATGGCCACGGCGGCATCGTACTCCTCCTCCCGGGACCACTGGTCCGTCACGGCCTCCAATTGGACAGAGTGGTGCTCTCGAAAATAGCGAGGGGTCGGAGAGAAGAATCCCGACCATGAGGACACTCTCTGCGGCACGAATTGAGGCTCGGGAAACACAGCGACTCGCCGGCAAAAAGCCTGCACTTCGTCCATGTGATTCAGGTCCTTCTTCGACTGGCACATGGCGATCATGTCCAGCGAGTGATGTGCACCGATATGCCTAAGCAGATTGTAGGCACGCGCCTTGGAGCCGTTGTCCGGCGGATAAGGAAACCAGGTTGAGATCGCCAGAATCTTCATTACTCCGCCTTTGCCGGGGCTTCGGCGGCCAAGTCGTTCCTGAACCTGCCGAAGTTCTTCCGGTAGTAGTCGGCGACTGCTCTCACCATCAGGCGACTCTCCTCCGACCGGCCTTTCAGGGCGTGAACGGCTGCGCTCCGCATCATATCCGATAATGCTATCCATGCGACCGTCAGCGGCGGAGTCCCCCCTTCGCGGAGGTAGAGCAGCCTGTTACGTGCAAAGTAGTACGGCGCGGAGTTGCGAACATGGCCGTTCATGCTGACCTTGTGCCAGGTCTGGCTTTCCGGCACATAGAGGATGCGGTAGCCTGCACGACGCATTCTCCGGCACCAGTCCGATTCCTCGTAATACATGTAGTAGCGAGAGTCCATGAAGCCTATCCGGTGCACGACCTCAGTCTTAACGAGCATCGAACACCCGATGGCGTAGTCAACATCCACCGGCTCATCGGCCTGACCCAGATCGAGTTCGCCATAGTGCCTTTGAGACGTGGCGCCGCGGGAATCAACCATCCCTCCGGCAGCCCAGATGGTCTCCGGATCCGAATAGACAAGCACCTTGGGCGAGAGCGCCCCAACATCGGGATCTCCCATTTTCTCGACGAGACTGCTTACCGCCTCCTCGGCGATGATCATGTCGTCGTTGAGAAGAAAGGCGGCATCTATCTCGTCCTCGAGCACCCAGCTCAGTCCAAGGTTATTCCCTCCGGCAAAGCCCAGGTTCTCCTCGGATCGCATGAGATTGACATCGGGGTGCCGAGCCGCGACCGCCTCGTAGGTCCCATCGGTCGAGGCATTGTCCACGACGTATATGCCCAGCCGTGGATAGCTCGACTGCTTGACCGATGCCAGGCACTCCAGCAAATCGTCACGCCGGTTCCAGGTGACTATCAGCACTCCGATGATAAATTTTTCAGATCTGTGCATTGTCCGATGAAGTTTCACATCTCTTTGATTTCCCAGGAAGGCACAGGACTTATCCATGGAATTAGGTGTGTTCTCTTGTGACTCCGGACGCAGAGCTCGCCATATCCGCTTCGTGCATGTTCAGGATCCGGGTTATGACCAACGCTCCCGAACTGATAAACGCCGCCGTGAAGCCCCAACCGGCAAATACCTCCAGCAGCTCTTCGGTCTCGCGGAATGGGAGATGATTGATGTACCAGCTCCTCGGGAGGATATCGAGCGTTTGCGCCGACACGATCATAACCAGACCCGCCAGCAGGTACTTCTTGGCAGGGCCGCCGATCATCTTGCCTCTGAAGAAGGCAATCGAGAAGAAGACCGCTCCCACCGCATATACCGCCATTATCAAGCCATCCGCATGGCCGGGCATCATCCGATGAATGACCGGCACAGACTGCTCGATGGCAAGGCCGAGCTTCTCGTGTATGGTCAGCATCTCGTCGCAAGCGAAATATGTGAATGCCGCCCCGGCAGCGAGCCAGGGTATCCAATTCCATACCGATCTCTTATCGCGTGCCAGCCGATCATGATATCGGATCAGAAACCCATTCACTATCGCTGCCTCGCCCGCCACGAAGTAGATCAGTGAAGAGCCGTAGTTCCACAGATTACCCTCAGCTTTGATCTTGTTCCAGAAATGATGACCTCTGAGAGCCTCGAACAGGATAAATGCAATGAGGCCGAAAAAGATCGCCAGTATGGTCACTCTTCTTGCATGTTCAATGTCCTTAGACAATCGCTCGCCAGGCAGCATTGTGGTCTCCTACTTTACGTGTTTGCCCGGACTCAGTCCGCGCTGGACCATTCCGACCAGTACCCCAAGATCGTAGACTATCTGGAAGACCGGGTAACGGGCATTCCTCCGTCTGATTCCCCTCGTCAGCCCGGTCTTCAGGCTGAGCGGCATGGTATGCCTTATGACGGTCTTCCAGTCCTTGTTTATCTGGTCGCCTCGGCCGAACCATCGCGCGGAGAGATAGATCTCCTTCAGCGATCCAGGGTTATTGTGATAGCAGACCGCTCCCGGCGCATGGACTGCGAGAAGCCCCAGCTTCCGAGAAAGGCTGTGATCCTCCGAGTAACCCATATCATCATACCCACCCGCCGCCTCGAAGAAGCATCGCTTGATGGCCCGGAAGACTCTATCTGTGTCGGGGTAGTCCGCCGGATGCCTCTTTCTGTCGGGAAGGCCGCAATTGATCGTCCAGCAGCGTGCCCAGGGGTTGTCCCAATTGCGCACGTACTCTTCCTTGGTGAACGTGCCGGGAACATCGAAGCGGATGATGGGTTCGACCAAGCGCTCGATGAACTCCGGATGGAAGCTCATGTCGGCGTCTACGAAGACCAGTATCTCTCCCGAGGCATGCGGGACGGCGCTGTTCCTCGCCATGCCCGGACCCTGATGCCGGCCCTTCAGGACTTCGACCTCGAAACCTCGAGCGATCTCAGGAGTCTCGTCCGTGGATCCATCATCTACGACGAGCACCTCATACGAGGGATGGGTCTGGTTCTGCAGAGTTTCGAGACACTCGCCGATGCATTCAGCCTCATTGTAGGCGGCGATGATCACGGAGACTTGTGCGAGCATCTCAGCTCCTTCGGGCGGAGGCGACCTTCAGGAACAGGGCCTCATAGCGAGGTACTACCTCCGACCAGCCGAACGACTTGCTCCGCTTGACCGGACGATCGCCGTAGTCCTTACTCGCCACCCGGCGGATCGCATCGGCGTAGGCATCGGCATCCGTGCAGTCGCAAGTCTCACCGGCGTCACCGAACATCCATTTCTGCACGGGGCTGTCGTGGCCGAGGACCGGCTTGTTGCATGCCATAGCCTCGAGGAACGCGATCCCGAACGGCTCTTCCGATGGGAGGGTGAACACATCGCAGGCATTATAATAGAACGCCAACTCCTCTCTGGGCACGTCGGGCATGTGCATGAATCGCGAGCCAAGCACAGTGGAACCAGAGTTCCGGACCTGATCACCGAGACGACCGCTCCCTATCATGACCAGGCAGGCATCGGGAATCCTGGAGACCGCCGATATCAGCAGCTCAGGACGCTTCATGGGGTCCATTGCGCCAACGAAGAGAATGATCGGCCGGCTCATGTTCGACATGCCTTGGCCGTTCCTCGCCGTCCGCAGCTCGCGCTCGGACAGCGGCCGGAACTGGGCCAGGTCAACGGCATTGGGGATGCATTCGACGTTCAGGCTGGGGTCGGCATCTCGAAGCCATTCCCCGGCGAAGGGCGAGGTCGCAATGACGGCATCCGGCCTCTGCCTTGCCATGAGGAGTTCCAGTTCCCCGTAGCCCGACGCCGTCTTATGAACGAATGGCGTGCCATCCAGCCTTCGCTTGATCCACAGAAGCCGTCCGGCAAAGGGCCCTGCCTGGTTGAAGATCAGGTCATACCGACTTCGAAGTATCCTTGGGGCGAGGGCAAGGGTAAACGACAGGCACTCAGCGTCTATGCGCGTCCTGAGGAAGAATCGCAGTCTATGGCCGATTTGGGCGTAAAGCGTGGCAAGGCAGCTATCCCGGTCTATTGCCGGGACATGGATCTGTCTTATTCCCGGCGCGGAGACTGAGTCGCCCCCGCGGCAGTAGATATCAATCTCCCAACGGGGATTCTGACGGATCAGGCGGCGAGACAACTCCTCGGTGAATGTCTCCACCCCGCGGACGACTTTCCCGTAGCCGGGACACAGTATCGCGATTCTGAGGCCTTGCTCCACGATCAACTCCAACCTGTACCTCCGGAAATGCCCGCATATCAACCGACCGCTTCGGGTGCGCTGAGCGCTGTCAGCATGTCTCTTCCCATACCGTTGCCGAAGGTTCTGTAATAACCATACCAACAGGCTGGGATGAGTAAACCTGCTGCGAGGGCTTGAAGCCAGGGAATGGAGGATAAGCCTACGCTGACAGTGGCAATGAGGGCAAGTGAGGTCACATATACGACCGCCAACTGCCCGGCAAGTTTGATGAAGTCCGCCTTCAAGGTCCGGTAGATGGTCACCACAGTCGGTATGCTTCCGATTATCAGGTAGTGCGCCGCCACTATTCCCAGTGTGCCGAATCGGCGCGTGAGGAGATAACCCGTCGTCATGAGCGTTACTGCTCCGATGACGGTGGAAAGGGTAAGGACGGCATCCCTCTTGCGGGCCCTAAGGACCTCATTGCCGAAGGTGCTGAATGGATTGATGATGCCAAAGACGGCGAGCGCCTGCATGAGTACCGCCGCCTGATCCCATTTATGGCCGAGCACCCACGGAACGACGATGGGCGCATTGAAGAGCAGGAAGAAATAAATGGGCGCCTCGATGGCAGTGATGGCGAGAGTCGCCAGCCGGTAAGTCCTGCCGAGCGTGCGAAGATCCTGACTGTATTCGCAGAAGGTCGGGTAGATCACCCTGAAAACCGCCGATTCGACTACCTTGGAAACCAGGATCACGAGCGTATAAGCCATCGTGTAGAGGCCGACCTGCTTTGGGGTCAGGAGCGCGCCGAGGATCGCGATGTCCCCCTGGCTCAGCGCGAATCCCATGACGCCGATCAGGAAAAGGAACTTGCTGCCCCAGACCAGGCTTCGGGTGAACTTCCATGTGAGTTCGAGGGGCATCCTGCCTATGGCAGCCTTCCAGATCAGGACGGCGTAGGCGGCCTCGGCGGCAATCGTCCCCCACACGAGCGCCCATACGCCGTAATGGAAGAATGCAAATCCTATGCTCACCAGCCCCATGCTCAGTATTCGAGCGAACTGGGGCAGGAGCGATTTCTGGATTATCAACTCGCGGTCTATGAATACCGTCGGCACGCCGGAGGCCGCTTTGATCACCAGGGTGACGGCCATCGCGCGGATGATCACTGGGAATTCGCTGCCCCAGAACTTCATATAGTGTGCGCCGAGCTGGATGCCGATGAACAAGGCAGACGCGATGATGAGTCTGAGCGCCAGGAAGTTGCCGTAGGGGCGATGCTCTTCGCGGATCATGTGCTGAGAGACGCCCAGGTCAACGAGCATGTCACCCGCCAGCATGGTCACGAGGGCTAACGAATACAGTCCCAGATCATCCGGGGCGATGAGCCTTGCCAGAAGGATCTTCGTGGCCAGGTTCGCGGCCGTTGTGACGAGTTGAGATGCGTATGAGCTGAATAGCGAGACTACGACTTTGCGCCTGAAATTGTCCATTGCGTGTCATTCGAGTATGTCTTTGATTACGTAAATGGGCTTGTCCTGACCCTCGTGGTAAATGCGAACCATCATCTCCCCCAGCAGGCCCATGCTGATGAACTGGATTCCCACGAGCATCAGCAGAATCGCCAAAAACAGGATCGGCCGGTCGGAGAGAGCGTGCTTGAACACGAGCTTGTCAATGGATAGATATGAGGCCAGGGCGAAGCCGCTGAACGATGATACGAATCCGATAGTCCCGAAGATCTGCAGCGGCTTGGTGGCATAGCTGAGCAGGAACTTCACGGTGATCAGGTCCAGAAACACTCGCAAGGTCCGGGAGAGTCCGTATTTGGATGTCCCGTGTCGCCTTGGATAATGGTTGACCGGCACTTCGGCGACGGTAACCCCCATCCAACTAGCCATTGCCGGGATGAACCTGTGCATTTCGCCATAGAGGTCAATGTTCTGCGCGACCTCCCGCCGGTAAGCCTTGAGCGTGCAGCCGTAGTCGTGCAGCTTGACCCCCGTAATCTTCGAGATGAGCCAGTTCGCGCACATGGACGGCAATCGCCTGGTGAGGAACCTATCCTTCCGACGAATCCGCCATCCGCTCACGACGTCATAGCCCTCGTCAATCTTGGCGAGGAGCATGGGAATATCCGCCGGATCATTCTGCATATCGCCGTCCAGGGTGATGATGACCTTTCCATGAGCATTGGCGAATCCCGCGGCGAGGGCGGCCGTCTGACCGAAATTCCTGCGGAAGCGGATGACCTTGCAGTGAGGGTCGGAGGCATTCAGGGACTTGAGGACCTGGTGACTGCGGTCCTTGCTGCCGTCGTCAATGAAAATGATCTCATAGGGCTTGCCCAGACTCGGGAGAACCGACTGCAGGGACGCATACAGCGGCTGGATATTGTCCTCCTCGTTGTATATCGGGATGATGACCGATAGCTCGAGGTCGGCCGTTTGCTTCAACGGAGCTGTATCAACTACCTGAAGAGCGGCACCCAAGCGAGAAGTCCTCCAACGACGGCTTGATCCACCAAGGGCAGCACGGTTCTGCGTTCTTCCTGCTCTTACCCGTGATGGGAAATAACCGAAACGAAATCAGGAGTCGGCCGTGAGGTCTTGTATCGCGAACACTCGGCCGTATGCGATCTGCATAAACATCAGGAAGACGCAGACTTCGGCTATGAGGGCGGAAATGCCTGCGCCGGTTGCGCCGTATAGCCGAACCAGTATGAGGTTGGCGCACACGCTGATTGCCAATCCGATTGCCGACGCCCTGAGGACGGCTGTTTGCCTATCGGTGGATATCAGTATGACGTTCAGCAGCCGATTGGAAAACATGAAAAGAGAGGCCGCGACAAGCATCCTGAGCGCTTGAGTTCCCTGGATGTATTCCGCGCCGAAGATGGTCGTGAGGATGCGAGGCGCAAGAAGCCATCCGCAGATCAATATCGGCACAGCGAGGATCAGCGCGTATTTCAAACTCCTGACGGACAATTCCGTATGCCGGCTGCGATTGTTGACGTAGAGATTAGAGAGCCTGGGTAGCAGCACGGCGCTCAATATGAAGGGGAACATTGTAAGCCCCTCGTAAATCCGATATCCCGCGGCGTACCATCCGACTTCGGTGGGGCCGCGAAACACGCCCAGGATCACTGTGCCGAGGTAGGCATACAGGACTGTGACTATGTTGAGCGAGCCGAACGGGAGGGCGTCCTTCTGAATTGCCTTTATGATCCGGGCATCCGCTCGCCAACCGAGCTTCGTTATCGAGCGGTTGAGCAGCCAGTAAGAGAATATCAGGTC
>DASRZD010000537.1:0-9265 GCA_035686805.1 Armatimonadota bacterium | reverse complement strand
TCGGATCAGGATAACGAGCTTGCCCGAAAGATAGAGGCTGACTACCCAAAGCTGGGGTTGGGTCTGCGCGACGTCCGACATCTTGCATTCCTCTCAGCAATACCCGAGTATGGCAATGAGGTCGTTCCCGATTGCTCGCTGAGGCACTTGCTGCAAGTTGACCGGCATCACGACCTGACGCCCATCGAGAGCCATTTGCTTTTTGTGCAGCACAAGCCCTTTGCTGCCATACCCATAGGGCACGAGGAAGTGCCAAGTCGGAAGTTTTACCACTATGTCGAGGATCGGCTGACAAGTTCACCTGGGGTGCTATGAGAGAGGCAGATCACTGACCGAGGGAAGCATCTTCAGAAGCGTCTTGAGCCCGGTTATCTCGAAAATCCGCAGAACGATTCCCCGCGCTCCGACAACGGTCAGGGACGCTTCCCCGTCACGCTTACGCATCGCCCTTATGATCGCCTTTATGCCCTCTGAGTCGAAGTACGTGCAGTTCTCCAGATCAACCGCTATATTGGTTTTGCCGCTAGCAACCAGGCTTTGAAGACAATCATCGAACCGAGGAGCTGTGTAGACGTCAACATCCCCGAAGATGGTGACTATTGAAGTGCTGCCTTGTGTCATAACCTGCAAATCGAAGGCCATCCTATACCCCCGACTAAGGATTCCAAGCACTCGGCCAGCCCGAAAATGCGGAAGCTTTCAATAGACAATAACACGGCTAGCGGCATCTGTCAAGGAAGTATTTCATATTTGTCACAGTTTCTTCGGGATGCAATCTATCAGGCGCATACTCCGCATCGTCTACACCTGCCAACCAGGCATGCGGAAGTCGAAGCTGTGTTCATCGCCCGGCGATATTCTTCCCAAAGATATGTCTTCTTTACACCAAAGTCGAGACGGTCCCAAGGGAAAATTTCGTCCCTATCCCTGAGTTTTTGGGCATAGAAGGCAGGCTCAATTCCGCCTTGTCGAAACGCCGCACGCCAACTCACATTGCCTGCGCTCATAGCAAGGAGCGCATCCCGCACTCTCCTGTCGGCTCGCGCAAGTACGCCCTGGACGACGGACTCACGAGCGCTCTCGCCCATCACCTGCACTTTCCTCAGACCCCTCAGCGATTGCCTGATCTGCCGAAGCTTATCAGCCAGCGTCCTCTCCTCTTCCATGCCCGCCCACTGAAAAGGAGTCCAGGGCTTCGGGACGAAGCACCCGAGGGAGACCGTCAGCCGCTCCCAATCCGCCATCCCGGCGATCTGCGAAACCATGGCCGAAATCCCGGCGACATCCTCCGGGGTCTCGGTCGGCAGCCCCACAATGAAGTAAAGCTTCAGCCTGCGAAAGCCTCCATCCCGCGCGACGGCGGCCGCATTCATGATGTCCTCATCCGTCATGACCTTGTTTATGGCCATGCGCAGCCTGTCACTGCCGGCCTCAGGAGCGATGGTCAGCGTCTCGTGCCCTCCTCTATGAAGCACCTGGGCGACATCGGAGTTGAGGGTGTCCGCGCGAGTCGAGGATATCGAGAAAAGCCTGTCCCGTTCGGCGAGTTCCTGGCAGATAAGCAATGAGCTGGGATGGTCGAATACCGAGGCGCTCATGAGTCCGACCCTGGGATGCCCGAGTCCCCTCTCGGCGGCCTTCTCCTCCATCCGACGTATGCCCGCCAGCACTGCTTCCGGCTGCCCGGCCCGCGGCGGAAGGAACGCATACCCGGCCACGCAGAACCTGCATTGCCGGCCGCAGCCTCGAGCAACCTCCGCAAGGATCATGTTCGAGAACTCGGTCTCGGGGGTGAGTATGGCGGACACGGCGGCATAAGGCTCGAGCGAGGGCATCCATCGGCGGCGGACCTTTTCCGGAGCGCCGTGCAAGACGTACACCGCCTTGATGGTCCCATCTTCCTTGTACTCCGGCTCGTAGAATCGGGGAACATAGACCCCTCGAACCTGCGCCAGCTTCTCGAGGAGTACCATCCGATCTTCACGAGGCTCTTGCAGGACGTCCACCAGTTCGGGCAAGACCTCCTCCGCCTCGCCGATGACAAAAACATCAATGAACGGAGCTAGTGCCTCGGGGTTGAAGGTTGCGGCCGGGCCTCCCGCGATGACCAGCGGACCGGATTCACGCTCGGCGGCAGTCTCCTTGAGGCCAGCCAACGCGAGGAGCTTGAGGACATTGGGGTAGTCCAGCTCGTAGGAAATAGAGAATGCGAGGACGTCGAAATCCTTGACTCGCGTCTGGGATTCCATGGCGAATAGATCGCCCGGGCGAACAGGAAGATCGGGGAGGAATACCCGCTCGCAGACGGCATCCTCCCGGTCGTTCAGCAGCCGATAGACCGTCTGGAAGCCGAGATTCGACATCCCGAGGTAGTAGGAGTTCGGGAACGCGAGGGCGAACGCCAGCCTGCCTGCATGAGACTTGTAGGCAGTTCCGATCTCCCTGTCCAGCCGCTGCCTGGTCTTCTCTACCAGCCGCCGAGCCGCCATACTTGATGCGTGATGCGCAAGACGTGATGCGTGATAAGTGGTTTCCCGCTCACGAATCACGCATCACGAATCACAATGGTTATCTTCGCCGCAGGAATGCCGGGATGTCCAGATCCTCAGCAGCCGCCGCGGGCTCACGGACAGGAACTCTCTCGCGAACAACGATCTTCTCGGGACCTACCTGCTTGCTCATGCCGCCGAAACCCGTGGCAAGAACAGTTACCTGGATCGCTCCGTCGAACTTGTCGTCGATGACCGTTCCGAAGATGATGTTCGCCTCTCCCTCATCCGCGGCCTTATAGATCACCTCCGCTGCCTCATAAACCTCGGAAAGCGTCAGGTCGTTACCGCCGGTGATGTTCAGGAGGACACCCCTGGCCCCGTCAATCCCGCTCTCGAGCAGTGGGCTGGCGATTGCCTGCTGTGCGGCCTCCACCGAGCGATGCTCGCCGGTCGCCATTCCGATGCCCATCAGGGCCGAGCCCGCATCGGACATGATTGCCTTCACATCCGCGAAGTCTACGTTGATGTAGCCGGGGATAGTGATAATGTCCGAAATCCCCTGAACTCCCTGCCGCAGGATGTCATCGGCGAACCGGAAGGCCTCCAGCAGTGTTGACTTCTTCTCGGTCACGTCGAGAAGTCGGTCGTTCGGGATCACGACGATCGTGTCAACCTTCTCCCGAAGTGCCTCAATGCCTTCCTCAGCCGCTCGGGCCCTTCTCGGTCCCTCGAAGCTGAACGGCTTTGTAACAATCGCCACCGTCAGAGCGCCTTGCTCGCGCGCGATTTCCGCAATCAACGGGGCCGCGCCTGTTCCCGTGCCGCCGCCCATGCCGGCAGTCACGAAAACCATGTCCGATCCTTCGAGCGCCTTCTTGATGTCCTGCTTGCTTTCATCCGCGGCATTGCGTCCAATCTCAGGATCACCACCGACCCCAAGGCCTTTGGTCAGGCTCTCGCCCAACTGCAGTTTCTCGTCGGCAATCGTGTTTTTGAGCACCTGGAGGTCGGTATTCATGGCTATGAAACTCACGCCGCCGAGACCGAAGTCTATCATGCGGTTCACGGCGTTCGTCCCGCCTCCTCCGATGCCTATAACTTTGATTACCGCGTTGCCATCCGTGCTACTCATTTCCTTGCCCCCCTCTGAAATAGAATTTACTCTCCACTTATCTTGGCGAACAGGTCCCTGATGCGCCTGATTAAATTGGATACGAATAGACTGCCCGTGCCGTCAGACTTCGGCTGCTTGCTCTTGTGCTCACTCCAGAAGAGCACAAGCCCGACTGCGGTTGCGCATGATGGGCTTCCGACGGCTTCGACCAGTCCGCTCACTCCCGTCGGAGTTCCCACTCTCGCCGCCAATCCCGTCGCCGCCGAGGCCAATTCCGGCAATCCTGGAAGCTGTGCGCCTCCTCCTGTAAACACCAGCCCCGCCGGAAGGCGTTCCTCACACCCAGCCTTCTTGATCTGATCCTGCATCAGATGGCATACTTCCGCCATCCGAGGCTCGATTATCTCAGCCAACACCTTTCTGGGCAGTTGCCTGGCTTTGTCGCTGCCAAGGCTGGTAACCTCGAAGCTCTCCAACGGGTCAACGCCACTGACCAATGTATGGCCATATAGCAACTTCACCCGCTCGGCTTCCTCAATGGTAGTCCGCAATCCGACCGCTATGTCCCTGGTCACATGATTGCCGCCGACGGGAATCACCGCCGAATGATATATCTGGCCGTCGAAGTATATTGCCAGATCGCTCGTCCCACCGCCGATATCCAGCAGGGCAACCCCAAGATCTTCCTCAGCGGGAAGAAGCACGCTTTCGGCGGTCGCTATGGGTTCGAGTACTACTCCGGAAACAGACAGCCCTACTTGGTCTACACATTTTACCACATTTTGCAAAAAGCTGGAAAGCCCTGTTACAACATGAGTTTCAACTTCCAGGCGATTTCCATGCATGCCGACGGGCGATCGAACTCCTACCTGGCCGTCTACCGAATACCAGCGCGGTATGGCATGGATGATCTCCCTATCCGGCGGAAGCACGACCACCTTGGCGGAATCAAGCAGCCGCTCCACGTCATTGCTCGAGATCTCTCGCCCGGCATGGGTGATGGCCACGACACTCCGGCTGTTCAAGCAGGCGATATGCTCGCCCGTGACTCCCACGACGACCGATCGGACTTCCCGGCCGGCCATTCTCTCGGCTCCGGTGATCGCATTATGGATGGCATGGGTCGTAGATTCGATATCAACGACTATGCCTTTTTTTAACCCGGCGCAAGGGTACGTTCCCACGCCGATGATGTTCGGCCGACTTTCTGGCTCGATCTCCGCGATAACTGCACAAACCTTTGTAGTCCCGACATCAAGGCCGGTTATCAGTTCATCTCGTGCCATTTTCAATTTGCAGTCTGCGATTGATTAGACTTCTTTTTTCGCCAGCGCGACTTTGGTAAGCCAGTATCGCCGCATAAGCGACAGATTGAGGAATATCCTGCCGCCGATCGCTACTACCGCAGCCAGGAACAGCTCAATGCCTATCTGCTCCCCCATATAGGCCAGCAGCATCGCCAGAAGTGTGTTGACGATGAAGCCGCTAATGAAGATGTCGGTTTGAAACTTCTCCTCTATCCCAGCTCGGACCCCGCCTATAACCGCATCCAGTCCGGCAAGAGTCGCGAGCGAAAGATAGCTTGCAAAGCCTGCAGGCACAGTGACATTGAAAAAGTAAATCGCTGTAAAGCCCACCAGTATCCCGGCAACGGGCAGCAAGACCGTCACTTGGGCGCCTCCGACTTTGCCGGAGTTGCGTATATGAAGGACGTGCTCCCCGAATATGCAGGAATTACCAGATGCCTGCTGGTTCGAACCTTCACCATGCTTTTCGGATCCAGGCCAGCGATGAAACGGAACTGAGAGATGGCTCCGTTGGTCATCTCCAGCACGGATTTCATGGCATTCGGCGGTCCGATGGCAGTTATGGTGAATGGCGATGCCATAGGCACCCGGTTTACTCGGATGACCCCTGCATCGCATCGTATCGGCGTGTTCGCTATTATCCGCTGGGTGCTGTCGGCGTCGCTGATGGCGACTGCCTCCGCTCCGCTGGCAAGCAATTCATTGACGAAGGTCTTAATATCATAGTCGTGGATTATGTATTCCTGATTCAGCACAGGATCAGAGTTCGGCGGTATGGCCTTGGGATAGTCCTGAAGAGTGACTTCGACACCGGGTCCTTCAGCAGGCAACAGTCCGGCGAGCATCTTTGACTTCTGGAGCTCCTTTTTCAGGATCTCGGTCTCGTTGCCGCCTTCTCCAAGTGCGCGCTCATATGCATCTACCTTCGCCCGCTGTTCTTGGACCTCTTTCCGAAGCAGGCTGTTCCTCTCCTTTTCGTCGAGCAGCAATTGGGCCAGGCCGGAGAACCGAGTCGTGGGGATGCCGGAGACCCTTTTCACGGTCTGCTGGGTTTTCAAGGCGGCGGCAAGCAGCATGCCGAGGATCATGCTCATCAACGTTACCTGCCAAAGCCAGCCCTCACGTTTCACACCAAGGAATCCGACCACGTTTGACTATTTCTCCTAATCTCGCAATCTGACTTGTAAGAACGTCTAATGACCGATAGCGCCGGCCATTAGTCATATACGATGGAAGGACACAAATCCGCACAACGAGGATGCTCCGGGCGACTAATCCTTTAGCTTATATGCAGGTGCCTCAGGGCAGGTAACGTCTATGTACGCACCGCGTTTCCGGAACTCCGGAGTCTGCAGAATCACCTGCTCGGCGATATCCAGCTTCCTTGCCAACTGCTCCGGCTTTCCCAGCTTGACCTGAAAATCGTCTCGAATATTTAAGCACATCTCGGGCTTTTGGTCAACCGTTATTGTGATACCGGAGAAAACTTTTTTTGCTTGAACCAGGAGCAAGCATTCTCTGGCCGCCGCGAAAGTCGCATCGTTTATCGAACGCCCCAAGACGATTCGCTTCGGAACCCCGCACGAGACGACGGGAAGCTTTTGGTTCAGCGCCTTGTCCTGCCTGAATGGGATTCCCGACGCGTCTATCTCATAAAGCCTTCCGGAGGATTCCAGCGTGAAGATCGGCTGGCGCTCGGTAATGGTTACTATGAGCGTGGATGGAATCCTTCGGCGCATGGAGGCATTCTCCACGACCGGATTCCTCCTGACCTCACGCAGAGCCGCAACCTTATCAACTCGGAAGA
Organism: Armatimonadota bacterium; assembly: GCA_035686805.1. Classification (GTDB taxonomy): domain Bacteria; phylum Armatimonadota; class UBA5829; order DTJY01; family DTJY01; genus DASRZD01. The sequence goes on along the minus strand of DASRZD010000537.1, from coordinate 2,545 downwards.
TATTCGCGCGCCTGGGGATCTTGAGCACTCGGAGGACTTCCCCATCCGAGACGGTCTTGTTCTCGGCGACGATAATCTTTTTGACGGCAAACGTGGGGGAGGTCAGCAAGACAAACACCAGCTCTCCGCCAATGAGCACCAGGAATATGGATAGGAGCAGCCGTTTCCTGTTGATCACTCGGCGTTTGTGCCGGCGGCGGCGGGAGTTCTCGCTTCTCTCAGGCCGCTTTGCCATCCTGCTTACCTTCCAGTGCGAGTGCAATCAGCCGGTCAAGCAATTGCGGAAACTCGATGCCGGCGGCCTTTGCGGCAGTCGGCAGAAGGCTCGTCGGCGTCATGCCCGGGATGGTATTGATCTCCAGCACGATCACTTCCTCGCCCCTGATGATCATGTCCGTTCTGGACATCCCTCGGCACCCCAGCGCTTTGTGGCAAGCCAGACCCAACTCCTGGGCCAGCTTGTATTGCCTCTCGGGAATCCTGGCCGGAACAATCTCCTCGGTCGCACCGGGAGTATACTTCGAATAATAGTCATAAAACCCGCTTGCCGGGACGATCTCGACAACCGGCAGCGCCTCCAGCTCATCATTGCCCAGCACGGCCACCGTGATCTCCGTGCCCTCGACGAACTCCTCGATAAGGACGTCGGTGTCATGCTCGAACGCCAACTCGACGGCTGCCGGCAGCTCCGCCGCCGATTTGGCAATGCTGAGGCCTATGGTCGAGCCCTGCCTATTCGGCTTCACTACCGCCGGGTATCCGATCTCGCGCTCCACCTGCTTTGCCAGGGAATCCATGTCGAACAAATGCTGAACGGCAATTCCCTTAGGCACGGGTATGCCCTCGCGCTCCAGAACCTTCCGGGTCATGATCTTGTCCATGGCCAGGGCGCTCGCCAAGACCCCTGAGCCGACATAGGGAATCTCGAGGAGGTCCAGCAGGCCCTGGACCGTCCCATCTTCGCCATACTTGCCGTGGAGGGCAATCAGCACGACGTCCGGCCGAGGATTCCTGCCATTCGGCTTGACGATTGATTCCAGGGGTTCCATGGTGGCAAGGGCATTGTCAAGTCTTGACGGCCCGCTCAAGGTCGGGCTGGGCTCGAGGGCTTTTGGCCCAAAGCGAGCGGTATCCACCGTGAACGCATGATACTTCTCCGGATCGAGCGCCTCCAGAATCATCCGTCCGGTGGATAACGATACCTCGCGCTCGGATGACTTACCGCCCATCAACACTGCGACATTGATCTTAGCCAATTCCTACCACTCCCCCATGAATTCTACTTCTTGCTCGAGGTTCACCCCGCACTTCTCCCTCGCAAGCGCCTGAAGCCTGGCCATCAACTGCCGAACATCCTCGGCGCTGGCATTGCCGGTGTTGAATATGAAATTCGCATGCTTGCTCGATACTCTCGCGCCGCCGACCTGCATGCCCTTCGCCCCGGCTTCATCGAGTATCTGTCCTGCAAACCGGCCGGGTGGATTCTTGAAGACCGATCCCGCCGTTCCTACGCCTACCGGCTGAGACTGCCTTCGTTTGATGACCAGGGACTTCACGATCTCATTCATCACTTCCGGCTTTTCGGCATGCAACTGAAACACGCCGGCAGTGACAATCAGGCCAACGCGCTTCACCGCGCTCCCCCGATATACGAGGCCCAGGTCGGACGCCGGAATACTATGCACTTGACCGGTCTCGTCAACTCCGATCACCGTCTTCAGCGTATCAGCTATACACCCCTGAGGCGTCCCGGCATTCATGCAGATTGCGCCGCCGACGGTCCCTGGAATGGCCGTCAGCCCTTCCAATCCGGAAAGACAACGGGCCATGCTCGCTCTGGTCAATTTCGAAAGATTTGCCGCCGCCCCTGCCGTGATCTCGCTGCCTCGAACTCGAACCTGCAGAAAGCCTTTCCCCAGCTTAATGACCAGGCCGCGAATGCCCTTGTCCGCCACCAGGAGGTTATTCCCTCCCCCGAGGACAAAGACGGGCAGAGATTCGGCATGACCCCACCTCAGCAGCGCCTGAAGGTCCGCGACGTTATCCGGGATGGCAAAGACATCCGCCGGCCCGCCGATCTTGAACGACGTATGCTCCGCCATCGCCTCGTCGAATAAAAGCTTGCCACTAAACTCAGGTATTGTCTCGTTACGCATCACGATCCGTAATGAGTAAGGAGTAATCCGTAACAGCAATCCGGTTACGCATTACTCGTTACTCGTTAGCCTTTCTAGAATCTCTTCTGCAGTCGCCCGGATATCCCCTGCCCCCATGACGACCACCAGGTCACCCGACTGCAAATTAGGGATCAACTCGTCCGCTATCTTTTCCTTATCAGGGATGAATTGCGCGTGTGGAATCCGGTCGGCTATCATCTTCCCGCTCACACCCGGCATCGGCTGTTCCCTGGCGGCATAGATATCGGTGACGATGACTTGGTCGGCGGCGCTCAGGGCCTTGGCGAAGTCATTTGCGAAGAATTCCGTTCGGCTGTAAAGATGAGGCTGGAATATGGCGATGGTCCGCCTGCCCCACGCCCGAGCAG
>DASRZD010000536.1:0-4617 GCA_035686805.1 Armatimonadota bacterium | reverse complement strand
ACAACTTGTTCCTGAACGTGATGCCTAGGAAGAAGGAATCAGCCAACGCCTCGGACCGGATCTCGAGCTACCCCGACCTGAGCAAGGCGCTCAAGCAGTGCGCCGGGTTGCGGAAGAAGTTCCTGCCATACTTCCTCGATGGCACGCTCATCGGCGACTGCATCCTCTCCGAGCCGTGTCCGGCGACTCATATCACCGCATACGTGCTGCCGGATCGAGCGCTCATGATTCTCATCAACCAGGGCGGCAGTCGGAAGGTGAGCTTTGCCTGCGATCTGGCGCCATGGGTGAAGTCGTCGGGCGGATATGAGGCCAGAGCCTTCGACGAGGACGGCAAGCTCCTCGGCACGTCGAAGACAGGCTCAGAGTGGCATGCGGAGACCAAGGCACTCCAGTCAGGGGAAATGGTCGTATTCGAGATCAAGGGTTCCTGAGCGGGGCTGAGATCTTTTCGACCGTCTGGTCAATCGTCTGCCACTCGCGGATGGCGGTCATGCCGTCGGCCTTGCACTCTTGCACCAAAGCCTCCAACTGTCTGAGGGCCGTCGCCTTCTCCTGGGGTGTGCCGGACTTTCCTGCGCTGCCTACCTCGCGCATAACCTTCACATATTCGATCCCCAGCCGGGCGTGCCTCACTCGCTCGAGAATCTCCGGGTTGTCCGCGACCCTCTCCGCCTCGTCGAAGAGGCGCTCGCCTTCCGCCATGACGTCGGGCGTTAGATAGGGCGCATCGGCCTTCTGAAATATCCGCCCGTGGATGCGCTCCACCAACACCTTGCGCTCCAGCAAGTCGAGCCACTCCCCGATTGGCTTCCCGGCCTGCCCGAAGTAGCCGCTCAGGAAATCGGCCTGGATCTCCCTGGCATTCGCATGAGTGTTCCACATCAGCTTGGCGCACAAATAGGCCTTCAACTCGTCCATCCATCCGCCACCGCCGGGAGCGTAATCCCCCTCGACGAAGACGCCCTTTACGCCATTGCGCTTGTACATCGGGATATCGGCCTTCAACTCGTGGAGGTCGGGAAACGGCATGAGATAGTGAGGGAAAACGGTGCTGTAATGCCAGATATAGAGGTGATTCGTGATCTTACTCCAAGCTCGGAGGTTCGCCAGGAAGGCCATATCCCTGGGGCAATGCTCATACCGGTGCTGCTGGCAGCACTTGATGGAGCTGAGGCGGATCAGGACGTTGGGCCGGGGCTTGGTGATCTTCGGCGGCTTCTCAGTGTATTGGTAGGCAAAGGTGTCCACGAGCACGTCGGGGTACTTCTTGGCGACCTCATCGGCGACCGCATTGATAAACCGAAGCAGGAGACCCGAGGGACTCCCCTCTTCGGCATCAACTGCCTTGCACTTGTCGCACTGGCAATAGTTGCTGTTGTCGTTCTGGGTGACGGAAACCAGTCGCGCGCCAGGATTCTCGTCCAGCCAGCGCAGGACTCCATCCGTCACGACTTTCAGCACGTCGGGGTTGGTGAGGCACAACTGCCCCTCGTATTTACCCGCCATGCGCTCGCCATCCACCAGCGAGAAATACTCCGGATGCTCCTTCAGATACGGATCATTCGGCACCAGCAGGCAGAAGGAGTGGCTGAAGTAGCCGGCATACGTGATCTTGCCGCCTCGCTCCTCGTCCAGGCGAGGGGAGTTGCCGTTAAGCTTCTGTCGGGCGGCCCAGTCGGGATCGAACGAGTCCCAGTACCACATGTCCCGAAACTCGAAGTCGGGCTTGCGGGTGATATTCAGCGATCCGAGAGTGATTGAAGGCTTCTTTGGGATGCGGCTGACCTTGGATGAATACCATCGGCAGCCGAGGACATCCTCAAGGAACGTGTAGACGCCGTACATTGTGCCCCTGAGCCGCCCACCGGCGATGATCAGGTGAGGGCCGACCGTGCGGATTGTGAACCCCTCATCGCCCAGGGCCTTGAAGTCAATCTTGACGGAACGGATTGCGTCCTGCTCGCCAAGGAATATGGCATGCTTAGGCGTATTCTTGTCCTCAACGGCGATTGGCAGCTTGGCCCCGAATATCTCGCAAACAAACCTCTGAAGCTCCTGAGCGGCGTGCTTCTCGGAGGGCGAGGCGTTCGGCGAGAGGACGATGGTATAGGCGCTCTTGCCGCCATCGACGAGGGTGATATCCTTTGCGAGGGCATTCGCCGCAAGGATTAGAACGGCGACCAAAGTGAGTATACGCATGATATCCTTTTCATGCTTCGGCCGCCGGCATTCCTGCAAAGGATTACTGCCAGGGCATAGTGAACGGTGAACAGTAAACAGTAAACAGTGAGGACATAACATGCCGATCGTCCAGGGACCTAATGCCAACTTCCCGGCCGATGAGTTCCCTGAGTGGGGACTTGTGCATTTCGAGGCCGGACGGCGGAATATCACCGAGTTGCACTATCACGATTGCGATGAGTTCGTCTTCATGATCGAGGGCAAGTGCGTCATGCGGTCGGAGGGCGTCCTTCATACTCTTCAGAAAGGCGACGTCCTGGTTACCCGAATGGGCGACGAGCATGAGCTCCTGGAGATTCTGGAGGATACGACCTACTTCTGGGCATGCACCGAGTTGAAGGGCCGGAAGCGCCGAGGGCACCTCCACCGGCAGGAGGATTGAGCGATGGAAACCATTCCCACGACTCCCGCTGAATTGGGGCTGCCGGAAACCATCCCGCTGCCGAAGCGAGCGGATTGGCGCATAGGCATAGTCGGCTTTGGAGGAATTGCCCGCGGGGCGCATCTCTCTGCCTACAGAAGCGTCGGTTGGCAGGTGACTGCCATCGCGGACCCCGATCCCGCCGCTCGAGAAAGGGCCGAGGAATCCGGGATTCCTCGGGTCTACGATGACTACCGAGGCTTGATTTCCGACGAGTCGGTCGAGGTGATTGACCTTTGTACCCATCCCACGATCCGCGAGGAAGTCGTTCGGGCGGCGGCGGATGCCGGCAAGCATCTCATCGCCGAGAAGCCGCTCGCAGGGAAGATGGACGAATGCCTTAGGATGGTGGACATCGCCGAATCAGCAGGCATCAAGCTGGCCGTCCATCAGAACTACCGATGGATGAAGATGAACTTCCTGGCCCACCATATCATTGCTCGCGGGCTTATCGGCGAGCCGTTCTTCGCCGACGTGGAAATACTCGGCACGCAGGATGCCGACCTCGCCGGCCATCCATTCTATTCCAAGTGCGAGGACTTCCTCACCATCCAATGGGACAACCATCTTGCCGATCTGCTGCGTTATTGGACTGGCCGAGACGCCGAGCGGGTGCTCGCCCGCACGGCGCGGATGAATGGGCAGAACTTCACGAGCGACAACTGGCTGGCGGTGATTGCCGACTTCGGCGACGGCCTGACAGGGCATATCCTGCATACCGAGCTACTTCGGAGTTCGCTGGGAGGCGTGCGCTGCCGCGTGGATGGGAGCGAGGGGTCGGTCGTATTCGACTTCCATGACAATCTTCGGCTGGAGTCGAAGGCACTTGGCGAAGGCGTCCATGAGATCAACGGCTCGGACCTGGGCTTCCCCAGCTCGTGGTGCGGCACGATGGGCGATTTCCTTATCGCCATCGAGGAGGACCGTGAGCCTCTTGTGAGCGCCAGGCGCAATCTGGCAACCATGCGCACGATTCTGGCGGAAGAGGCAAGTGCCAGGCAGGGGAGTCGGTGGATTCAAGTAAACGGTGAGCAGTAAACAGTGGGAGAGGGTTTATGCTGGATTCACGGGTGGAACGAAGGATTCTTGCGTCGCTGAATCATGAGGAGGGCGACCGAGTCCCGATTTGGGACTACCTGGACAATCGGGCGATTGTGGACCATATCTGCCCCGGATGGACGGACTATGGCTCGGCGATGGTGAAGGTCTATCACACCCTCGGCATTGATCTTTGCCGCGGGTATGGGGCGGCCTACGCCGAGTCGGATGACGGCCAGGCTCACGAGGCGGATGGCATCGTCCAGTCGAAGGTCACGGGTCGAAGTAACTGGCGGGTGAACTATCCGATCCAGACACTCGATGACCTCAAGAACTGCAAGACTGAGCCGCCGAACGTGGAGTGGATCAGGAACGACTGGATCAACTGGCTTCAGGGAGAGATCGCCCGGTTCGAGCCGTATACCATGTATGTCCCCGGCGGCGGGTGTGGCTTCCATGACACCTTCGGCATGATGGGCCAGCAGTTTTTCTCTTATGCGATATACGATGACCCGGTGAACGTCGAGCGCATCCTGGAGTGGCGGACTGAGATCAGCTATCAGTTCTGCAAGGCGGCGGCCGAGGCGAAGCTCGGGCCGATCTACTTCATCGGGGATGACGTGGCGTATAAGGGGGCGACCCTCTTCTCACCGGACTTCCTGCGCCGAACCTTCATCCGGTCGCTGAGAAGGTGCATCGAGCCTCTGCATGCGGCGGGGATCAAGGTCGTGTTCCACAGTGACGGCTACCTCATGGAGATCATGGACGACCTCCTGGATGCGGGGATTGACGGCCTGAACCCCATCGAGCCGATCGCCGGGATGGACATCGCGCTCATCAAGAAGCGCTATGGGCGGAATCTGGTGCTCGTGGGGAATGTGGACTGCTCCCAGGTCTTGCCGCTCGGCAGTGTG
>DASRZD010000535.1:0-2558 GCA_035686805.1 Armatimonadota bacterium | reverse complement strand
GCGGCGGGCCGTCGTCGAGAAGCTTATCAAGTATGTCGAGGGTGGGGGAAAGCTTGTCCTTGGCAGCGACGAGTGTTTCACGTCTGCGCCCGATGGGTCGAGCTTGGCCGACCTCAAGAAGAAGCTCGAGGGAAAGGCGATCGTATTCCCGTTCACTGAGGCTGGTATCGCCGATGAGAAGTCGAAATCCCAGTTCATGTCGCTGGCCAAGGAACTGGGCCTCAAGACGGGCCGGGACATCTGGCGGTTCAAGTTCCCGCCCTTCAAGACCGCCTATCAGCCCGATCCCGAGGGTCTGTGCCTGACCGCCAACTACCTCAAGTGGCAGGAGGAGCGGCCGATCGAGGTCAAGGAAGCTCCAAATCCGGTCTCCTATTCATATAGCCTCGCGCCGGACGCTGTCCCTGATTCTGGCAATAACCTCATTGATCGGAAGGAGGCCTTCCCTACGCCGAAAGACTCCCTCAAGCCCGAGGATTTCATCGTGTCTTGGAAGTCAGTATCGCCGGTGAATGTTACCTTCGACTTCGGTGAGCCCCAGCCGATTGATCGAGTCCATCTCTGGTACTCGGACCAGCTCCCGGCGCTGGCAGTCGAGGGGAGCGTTGACGGGCAGAACTGGAGTCACCTCGCCGATTTCGCGAAGCAGCCTCCGACCGAAGACGTTCTTGATGTTCAGTTGAAGTGCACAGGCAAGTACCGATTGGTTCGATTGTCGTTCGGGGAGCGCGATCCCGGCCAACCAATGACCCTCGCGGAGGTGGAAGTCTGGAGTCGTTGATGCGGAGGATACTCGCCGTATGCCTTGCCTGCCTATTCCTCACCGGATGCCGTTCCAGCCGGGAGAGCGATGAAATCCACATCCGCTGGTGGACCTTCCCCCTTTGGAGCGGGATCAACGGCACGGAGAAAGACGGCACGCCAGAGGATTGGCCCAGGCTCAAGATCAAGGAGTTCGAGGCCACTCATCCGAACGTCAAGGTTGACCTGGAGGTCGTAACGTGGCAGGGTGGGGGGCAGAAACTCGACCTGGCGGTCCTCTCGCGGACTTATCCCGATATCTGCTACCTGGCGGCCGTGAACTTGAAGAAGTACGCCGATCAGGGCATCCTAGAACCGGTTGATCCCTACCTGACGCCCGCCGACTACAAGGACGTCTATCCAAACGTGATGGGGCTCTGCAAGTATCGCGGGCAGACCTATCTGTGGCCGTGGCTGTGCAATGCCCTGGTGATGGCGATCAACCTGGACATCGTAAAGGAGCGCCATGCCGAGTCCCTGGTTCCCAAGCCGCCCGAGAGATCGTGGACCTACGACCAGTTCCTCCAACTATGCAAAACATGCACGTTTGACCGAAACGGTGACTCCCACGCACGCGTCTATGGCTATGCCCTCTACGGCATTCCCACGACCGTCGAGTATCAGATGCTCACGCTCGTCCAGGGATTCGGCGGGCGGCTTTACAGCCCGGACGGCACTCATTTCGCCCTCAATACCCCCGAAGGCATCGCGGGCATGCAGTTTCTCCTCGATCTCCTCGACAAGTACAAGGTGACTCCGCCAGGGCCTGCCGGCACGCAGATCAGCCAAGTGGGGCAGATGTTCATGAATCAGGAGCTGGCGAGTATCTCCACGTCATCGAGCATCATCAAGAGCATCAAGATGTCTGCCGAGCGAGGGGATTTTCCCTTCTTCAATGCCGCCATCGTGCAACCGCCGCATCTTCCGGGTCACAAGCCCACGAGCCTGCTGTCGGTCGGCGGATACGTCGTCTTCAAGCAAGAGGACAAGCTCAGAAGAGATGCGGTCATGGAGTTCGCTCGATTCCTGACGAATGACGAGAACTCTCGCGCCCTCTCGGTCATCGGCCAGCTTCCAACCAGGAAGTCCGCGGGCGACATCTATCCCGGCGACATTGATATGCATGTCGTCGCGGGCCTGGTTCCCGCTGCGAGGGAATACTTCACTGCCGCCGGCCCGGAGCTTGGGTCGGTCGTGAACAACATCTATCAGCAGATTTTCACTCACTCGATGACCCCGGCCGAATCCTTGGCCAACGCCGAGAAGAAGGCGAACGAGATCATCGCCCGGGAGGCCGCCGAGCAGCCCTGGAGGCGCAAATGAGGAGGGACTCGCTCGCGAAACGAGTGTTCAAGTCGAGGTGGGCATACTTGTTCGTCGCCCCGGCGGTAATCCACTTCCTGGTCTTCAGCGCCTACCCGATCGCAGCGACCGTCTACTTAAGCTTCGTGCAGTTCAACCTGCAGGGGAATTCGTGGATCGGCATGCGCAATTACCAGATCGCCCTCGCAGAGCCGGTTTTCTGGAGGTCGCTCGCGAATACGGCGCTCTACACAATGGTAGTCGTGCCAGTGGGCATCGGCATCGCGCTTTTCCTTTCGGCGCTGATATTCCCGCTGAGGCCATCCGGGCAGAATTTCTACAAGGGAGCGTTCTACCTTCCCGGCGTTGTGTCGGCGGTCGTGGTAGCCATGATCTGGTTGTGGATGTTCGACTCGGCCCATGGTCTTCTGAATTACATGCTGCCCACCATGACC
>DASRZD010000534.1:0-2302 GCA_035686805.1 Armatimonadota bacterium | reverse complement strand
TAAGTGCATTCGCGCGTCGTCTTTCTATGCATAGTATTCACTGTTCTGCTGCCGGCCTTGGCAATGGCAGGCGGCCCATATATTCAGCTTAAGTACGCCACCTTCGACCCATTGGCCGGCGAACCCACTCTGCCGCCTGATCTCCGAACAGCGCCTCATCCCAATCAAGTCGCCTATTACCTCGTTCAGTTCGAAGGCCCCATCCAGCCTTCATGGCGGTCAGACCTGGAAGCGCTCGGGATGGAGATAATGGAGTATGTCCCCGACTTCGCCTTCCTGATCCGGGCGACCCCCGAAATGGCAGATGACGCCGCTCATCTGGATCACGTGCGCTGGGTGGGATTATTCCATCCTGCATATCGCTTAGATCCGCGTTTGCTTAAATCACCTCCATCGGGGGCTGTGAGGGTTCAGTTGTTCCCTGACGAGCCTGCGGCTCCAGTGGAAGACGAGATAGTGAAGGCAGGAGGGAGAATCAACGAGGCGAATGGCGAATCCTTGAATGCCACGCTGTCTCCCGGCGCGATCCGACGAATCGCCCGCCAGCGAGGGGTTGCGTGGATCGAGCCGAAACTGGAGCGTAAACTTCACAATAATGTTGGCCGCGGGATAATGAACGTTCCCTCTCTCTGGACCGGTTACGGTATCTTTGGCAGCGGGGAGAAGGTAGCGGTTGCAGATACCGGGCTGGACACCGGCAGTCTGAGCACTATCTCGGCGGATTTTTATGGGCGCGTCTTCAAGTATTACAAGCTGGGCCGACCCAGCAAATGGGATGATCCTAACGGCCATGGCACTCATGTCTGCGGCTCGGTCCTGGGGAACGGCTCTCTTTCCGGAAGCAATCCTGCCACCCATAACTATTCCTCTTCCTTTGCAGGCTCGGCGCCCGAGGCCCAGTTGATCATCCAGTCAATCCTCGATGTCTTAGGAGGTCTGGGTGGGATCCCTGCCAATCTCGGTGATCTTTTCCTGCCGCCATACAATGACGGCGCGCGCATCCACACCAGTAGCTGGGGCGCTGCCAATGCCGGTATGTACGAGACCGACGCCCGGAACCTGGACACCTTCGTCTGGAACCACAAGGACATGACGATACTGTTTTCAGCCGGCAATGAAGGTATAGACGCCAACTCGAATGGGGTCATCGATGCTGATTCGATGAGCACGCCGGCCACCGCCAAGAACTGCATTAGCGTGGGAGCGATCGAGAACTATCGGCTTTCCGGCGGAGCGCAGGGGACTTACGGGGCTTATTGGCCGACCGACTACCCCGCAGATCCAATCAAGAGCGATAGAGTAAGTAACAACTCCTCCGGCATGGCGGCGTTCAGCAGCCGCGGTCCTTGCGATGACGGCAGGATCAAGCCGGACATATGCTCTCCTGGGACGAATATCATCTCCGCTCGATCTCATGTTTCGGGAGCAGGGACTCTCTGGGGCGTCTACGATGCGAACTACACATACTCCGGCGGCACGAGCATGTCCACCCCGCTCACTGCCGGCGCATGTGCCCTTTTGAGAGAGTACTACCGCACGCAGAAGTCTTACTCGACCCCGACTTCCGCCCTCATCAAGGGCACGCTCATCAACGGCGCGAGGGAGATCTACCCCGGCCAATACGGAACGGGCGCCTACCTGGAAGTTCCTGTCCGGCCGAACAGCATCGAGGGCTGGGGGGCGGTTGACCTGGCGAGCATACTCATTCTTTCGGGGCTGAGAGAGTTCCGATACGACGATTATACGACCGGCCTCTCGACCGGCGGCTCTCGGGTGTACAACTATACGGTCAACGGCAGCGCGCATCCTTTCCGAGTGACGCTTGTGTGGACGGACTATCCCGCCGCCTTGTATGCCTCACCGGCGCTCGTGAATGACCTCGACCTGACGGTCACTACTCCCACCGGCGGGACTCTCTACGGCAACGGCACAACCGACCGCACGAACAACGTCGAGGGTGTGGACGTTTCCTCATCGGCGACCGGGACATACACGGTCACAGTGAATGCGTACAACGTCCCATCCGGTCCGCAGCCGTTCGCACTGGTGGTCTCCGGCGATCTGGGCACACCGCCGACTGCGACCATCAGCTCTCCAGCCGCCGGCACGACACTCTTCGGCTCGCTGACTCTCGAGGGCACGGCGACATCCCCCTACTTCACTAACTACGTCCTTGAATATGGCGCTGGTTCATCACCGACGACTTGGATCGCCATCGGTTCGCCCCATACCACCCAGGTTACGAACAATGTCCTGGGCACATGGGATACCTCGTTACTGGCCAACGGCACGTATACCGTTC
>DASRZD010000533.1:0-2547 GCA_035686805.1 Armatimonadota bacterium | reverse complement strand
CCCGGCCGATGATGCTCCCCTTCTCTATGACGGTATTGGGATAGATTACCGAATCAGCGCCGATTCGTACGTCGTGGTCAACGTAGGTCGAGGCGGGGTCAATGAGGGTCACGCCGTCGAGCATGAGTCGGCGATTGATCTTCGATCGGATTATGCTTGTGAGATTCGCGAGTTGGGCGCGGTCATTGATGCCCTCGACTATGTCCGGATCTTCGGAGACGACCGCCCCGACCTTCAGGCCGTCGGATGCCATGAGGCCGATCACGTCGGTGAGGTAGTACTCGCCCTGGACGTTCGCCGGCGTGATGCGGTCCAGATACACCTTCAGGAGAGAGCGCTTGAAACAGTAGATGGCGCTGTTGATCTCGCAGACAGCTCGCTGTTCGGGAGAGGCGTCCTTCGCCTCGACGATGCCGGTCACGAGGTCATCCGGGCCGCGGATGACTCGGCCGTAGTTGCCGCCTTCTTCGAGGATGGTCGTCAGGACGGTCGCTGATGCGCCCGAAGACGAATGCTCGGACGCCAGCTTCTTCAGAATGTCGGCGGTCACCAGGGGAGTATCTCCTGGCAGGACCATGACATCGGCGTCCTCGTCGCCGAGGAGCGCGACCGCCCGCTTGCAGGCGTCGCCCGTGCCGAGCTGCTGATCCTGAACCGCGTATCGGACGCCATCGCCCAGGCCGGCCATCACCTGATCTGCACCCATGCCGACAACAACGATGCAGTCCTGGATGCCCGATCCCTTGCAGGCGTCAATAATCCACCGAGTCATTGGTTTGCCGCAGAGGGTATGGAGGGCCTTCGGGAGCTTGGACTTCATCCGAGTCCCCTTCCCCGCGGCGAGAATGATTCCAATCATGAGTTCTTCCTAAGATGTTAGCAATTGTCTTTCTATCTTTTGCCGTCCGGGGGCGGGATTCCTTTTCCTAGCGCTGCCCGCACCAGATTCGATGTCACTTTCGGGCAGGATTTGCGCATTTCGGCGATCAGGTCCTTGGCCCATTGGCGGCGGGTGTGGCAGCCGATGGGGCATGGGTCGGGAGGCGTGGGGAAATCGTTGGCGGCGGCGAAGCGCTTCAACTCATGCTCGGGGACGAGCATCAAGGGGCGGATGAGGGTCAGTTCGCCGAAGTAGTCGGCGGTCGGGGACATGGTCTCATTGCGACCATGAAATATCAGGTTCATCAGGGCGGTCTCGGCCAGGTCGTCCAGGTGATGGCCGAAAGCGATCTTGTTGCAGCCCAACTCCTTCGCCATCGTAAAGAGGGTTCGCCGGCGATTCCATGTGCACCGCTCGCAGGACATGGGGAGGCTCTCATTCTCCGCGAGGTAGGTCGGGCGGATGAGATGCTCGATCCCCTGCTCCTCGAGCCATTTCGCAAGCTCCTTTGGCAGCGGAATACTGGGGCCCCGAGAATCTCCGATCACATGAATCGCGGCGACCGAGTACTTCTCCGGCACGAAGCGCTGCCGGTAGCGAAGAATCTCCAGCAGGCCGAAACTGTCCTTCCCGCCCGAGAGCGCCACCGCAATCCGATCACCGTCAGCGATCATCCCGTACCGGTAGACGGCCTTGTTCACCTTCTTCATCAAGTTCCCGGCGAGACGCTCGATATCAGCCATGCCCTATTCTACCACGGGCGGCCAGAAGAGGCCGTGTCCCTTGACGTACACGGGGGTATTGCCCGGGACGACATCCTCAAGTCGGTCGAACTGCTTGGTCTTGATGGGGCGGACGGATTTGCGAGCGGTGTCCAGCAGGACGGACTCGGTCTTCGTTGGCACAAACTCGCCGCCATGTTCGTGACGGACAGCGACGAAGCGGGAATCCGGGGACCATGTCATTGTCGTGAAAATCAAGCCGTTACTCTCAAATGACTTGGCCTTCCAACCTTCCGGCTTGGGACTCGCCGTCACTACCAGTATGTTGTGGTTGTTCTCGGTGAACGCCACCTTCCTGGAGTCCGGCGACCAGGCGAATGACCTCGGCTCTTGGCTTGGGATGACTAGCTGCACTTCCCCCGATCTTGTATCCACAAGGCCGAGTTTCCCTTGCGGATAATACGTGTCCTTTCCATACAATGCGAGCCGTCCGTCGCGGCTCAGGCTCATGGGAGAGGGCTTTGAAGTTTGCTCTCCCGGTATTCCGAAGGCGGCCAGTATGAGACCGATCGCCAATCCAACGACGAGAAAACGACCAACAACTGTCCATCGCTGCCGAACTCCCAGCTTCGGAAGCTTGCGAATGATCAGTATCGAGGCGATTAGTCCTGTTCCGACCGAATAGAAGACCGCATTCACCGGGCCCTGAAGCCAGGAGATGAGAAATGTCCGCCCGATCCAATCAAGGAAGGAGGCAACAACGCCCAACGCCACCCCGATTCCAAGAAGCGCGATGAACGACAGGGCAATTCCTGGCATCAGGGCGGAAGCCCCGAAGCCGAGAATAAAGGCAACGCCGAGTAACCCCATCATCTCTCCCAGACCACTCAGCACTGTCTCGTGGAGGAAGGGCATGTAGTAGCGTGGGGCAGTCAGTACGTAGAG
>DASRZD010000532.1:0-4116 GCA_035686805.1 Armatimonadota bacterium | reverse complement strand
CGCTGCTCAGGGCACTCAATCGCATAGGAGAGCGTGTCAACTACACCGACCTCATGGGCCTTAGCGGCGCTGCATTCCGTTTCTGCTTTGCTCATCCGAATTGGGACTGGAGCAGCGTTGATGGAATGCTTGGCTACGACCACGGGCAGGCGGCGATGGATGCCCTCGGATATGAAGCCGGCTGGGCCGAGGGGGACAAGGAAATGAGGGCCGCCTTCATAAAGAGCATTGACGAAGGCCGCCCCGCGCTGGGCATAGACCTCGTCCAAGCGGCCGAATGGGGGGTCATAGCCGGTTACGCTGATGAGGGAAAGACTCTTCTCTGCAGAACCTACTTCGACGATCCGGGCGACGACTACATGAGGACCGAGCGCCTGCCTTGGCTCAACTACATAATAGGCGAGCGCAAACCCGCACCTACACGGCACGCGAGCCTGTTGGCCTCTTTGCGCATCGCGGTCACGTATGCCCGTGGCGAAGGCTTTGTTTCGTCGGGTGGCTGCTCCTACAAACGAGGCCTTGAGGGGCTGGAGACCTGGATCGCCGATCTACTCGACGAGTCACGCTTCGATGCCGGGGATGCCGACGGTTTCTGCAAACACGCGAGCATCAACCGGTTCGTATTCGATTCCTTGCTCGATGCACGGGAGGCAGCCGCGCGTTACCTGGCAACCCACTCCGAGCTGCTAGGCCCGGACCTTCAAAGCTCACTCATGCAACTTGCCGGCATATACGGGCAGGTAGTCGCGGTGCTTCGTGAGTGCGAGCAGTATGTGCCGAAGGATGAGGGGCTTGGTCCGCTAGACTGGACACCGGCGGTGCGCCGGGCTCAGGTGGATGCGCTTCACAGTGTAGTTGCGCATGAACGCGAGGCCCTGAGGGTCTGCGAGCAGATACTGTCGCGTTCTCAGAGAGGAAAGGATACGGAGCAATGAACCCTTACGAGTTGCTATGCAAAACGAACTGGGAGCTCATCAAAGGCAGGTCGTTCTCGGATGAAGAGAAGAGCGAGATAGTCAGCCGGTTATTGTCCACAGCTAGCAGCAAGGGCGAAGTTGAACGCTTCCACAGAGGCGTGAGAGCGCCTGATGACGGGCGCATAATGTACCCCTTGTACTTCATCCCGCCGTACAATGGCGGAAAGAAGCTCATTACAATCAATGGGGTAATGCCGAAGACCCATATCTTTTCAGCAAATCACTATGAGCTGGAGATACTGCGCTTACTGGCTTTTTGGCGATCAGATGGTGAGACTATCAGCAATATGCTAATGAGAACCAAAGAACGGCTGGCCACAACCTGCTTCGGTAAATTCTGTGCGAAAGGCGAATGCTTCGAAACATCCATCGTAGCTTTGCGGTTCCTGGCGACCGCCTTCCCGAATGAAGTGGAATGGGTGAGCATGCTGGTGGAGAACATACGGGATGAGATAGATAACAAGCCCGGAGGAAAGAAAAGGCATTCAGGCACAACCTTCTATTACTGGCTGACCTTGACGGACATATATCAACCGATAGCAGTCTCGGAGATCAGGCGATATGAACCGCTATTGGTTCATGCGTTAAGCCGGAGTTACAGCTATAGCAACGACCAGGATAGGCTGTACAATCCGATTGCCAAGTACATCGCCCGTAACTGTCTGGCCAGGTTACCGGAATATAAGCAAATCCAAGGAATCGAGGGCTATGTCGGTGGCGATGGGAGATTCCATTTTGACTTCGGTAAGCCGTCTTCGATGTCTGGTTGCCGAGAAGCCTGAGAAAAAGGCGCCGGCGGGACCTCCGGGCGGCGGCGGGTATGGCGGCGAGGAGATGTACTGATCTAGTGGCTAGAGGATAGTGGCTAGAGGGAAGAAAAAGCAAGGGGCGGGGGGAAACTCCCGCCCCTATTTGTAGCTCGCTTCAACTGGCTTGTCTGTCATCGTAGACTGGGGATTCTCCCACATTCCTGCGGGATCCCGTCCGGAGGCGGGAGATTCCCAAGCGGTCTCGGTAGCGGACGTCTTCGATGCCATCTGCCCCTTGACTATCCCCACCGCGTCCATCATCCGAAAGAGCACCAGGGCCGGGGCGAGGAGCGGGGCATGCCAGGGATTGATGATGCCCAGCCTGATTGCGCGGATGAGGGAGCAGAAGTCCTTGACCGTCTTGTAGCCCACATACGCCGGGGCTGCCAGTGGACCCATCCTGGTGATCACCGCGCCGGGCAGGGTGGGGTCGTGAACCCGCAGGGCAAAGGCCTTCCGGCCGTACCTCAGCCGCCTCTCCAGAATGCTCCTGATGCCGATTGCCGGCCGGTGCTCCACGATCATCCCGGGGTCGTAGATGATCCTGTGCCCTCTGACGTGCAATTGCCAGGAGGCAAGTCGGTCTGAGCCGAACCGCATGCCCGTGCGCCGATCATAGCCGTAACTGCACAGGATCCCGCGGCGGGCGGCGAAGTTGCACCCGGCGAAGGCGTTCGTCTGCGCATGATCAGTCCCCTGATAGTCCTGAAAATCGGCAATCCCCACAAGCTCCCTGAGGAAGGTCTTGGGATGCCTTACCGGCCCGGCGACCGCATCGGCCCCGCTCTCCAGGTTCTTAGCTGCCAGGCGAGCCCACTCCGAACAGACCAGGCAGTCGGCATCCGTGAGGGCCACAATGTCGCCCCCGGCCAGATCAATCCCGGCCTGCTTCGATCCATCGCACCCCACGGCCACGGGGTTGCGAAGAAGCCTGACGAGTGGAAATCGCTCCAGCACCTGGTTCGCGATGTCGTCGTCCAGCGAGTCATCCACCGCGATGACTTCCAGTTTCTCCGGTGGGTAGGTCATCTCGAAGATAGACTGAAGGCAATCCAAGACACAGCTCTCGGATTTCTTGAAGGGCACTATCACTGATACCTTTGGCAGATCCGCTCTCATGTGCTTTCCTGCCCCCTGAGCCTCAGAACCTCGATGGTACACTCGCTTTGGAGCCTGTCCCGAAGAGGGCAGTCCATGCAGAATGGATTGACCATTCGGTTGATAAGGAACTGCCGCCGAAACGCCCTTGCCTTGTCCCCCTTCCAGATATCCATGAAGGAGCCGTCTTCGGGGTACTTGCCAAGGGCGGAGATTCCGTTGTGATCGAATTCGCATGGGATGACGGTGCCGTCCCATCGGGCAGTAACGCGCTTGAAGATCCTGCGGCATCGGTAGTTCTTCGCCGTCTTGCGGACCCGCCGTCCATCCCGATACTCATACCGGCGATAGAACACAGTATCCGGCGCGAACTGATCCTCCCTATCGGTCCTCGCATAATCGAGCACAGCCGCGGTCTTTCGAGAGACGACGTCTGCGCCGTGCTGCCGAGCCATCCTCTCGATGTCCGACAGCTCGTGCTCATTCGCCTTCGTGACGACGGTCCGCACATTCACTCTTGGCGTACTACTTCCCAGGGATTCCTTCGCTTGCCGAATGAGGTCTGTGCATCGGATGACCTTCTGCAGCTCCCCGCCGATCCGGTATCGGCCGTATGACTCCTGAGTAGCCCCATCCACGGCAACGAATATGTTATCCAGCCCCGATGCCACGAGCCTCTCAGCCTCTTCTTTCGTCTGAATATGCTGGCCGTTCGTGCTGGTGACCGTGCCCATGTTCTTGCTGTGAGCGTAAGCGATCATGTCCGGAAACTTGGGATTGACGAACGGCTCGCCCCATAGCCAGAAGACCGTTATTATCGCATGATCGCCCACTTCGTCAATCAGTGCTCTGAAGGTACTGAAGGGCATTACGCCTCCATGCCCGAGTCCGGCCGGGCAGAGATTGCAGTGGAGGGTGCATGCGGCTGAGGGCTCGATCTGAAGCTGAACCGGATACCAGGGCTCCTTTGACACCCTGCGCGCGCAGTTGAACTCCTGACGGAAGAGGGCCAGCAGCTTGGTATTGGTGATGTTCTCCAGGCGATAAGGCATGCGCTCGAACTCGTATTCGAGGGTTCGGGTGACGAGTGCTCGTGCAAAGCCTCTGATCTTGGCGGTGCTCTTCATGCTCATTTTTGGTGAGATCTCCTGGTCAATTGTCCTGAGACAAATCCTGCGAAATGAGCCGCATGATGCAGTCCCAGCATGAATGGGACGGAGACGGCGGCGATC
>DASRZD010000531.1:0-12927 GCA_035686805.1 Armatimonadota bacterium | reverse complement strand
GCTCGATCACCTTTGTGGCAAACTCCACGTTCAGCGGCTCGATATAGACCTTATCGGCGATTCCGGTGTCGGTCATAATGGTCGCGGGATTGGAGTTGATCAGCACCACCTCGATCCCTTCCTCGCACAAGGCCCGGCACGCCTGAGTCCCCGCGTAGTCGAACTCAGCGGCCTGACCGATTATGATCGGCCCGCTCCCGATTACCATGACCTTGTGTAAATCTTGACGTCTAGGCATACTTCTTCTTTCTAATCCACCCTGTCGGCTCTATTCAGGTAGAACTCGGCGTACGTCAGCCTAGCTAGAATAGGCGTCATGAACAATGCAATCAATCCTGCCAGTATCCATATCCAGGCGGTTGACACAAAAGAATGGTAATCCCTCAACATAAGGGTAGAGGTCAGCGCCGGAAACAGCAGGCAGTAGCTGATCCATAGCGACGTATGCCGACTCCAATGAACGCTGAATACCCTGGCCAGAGCGTATCCCGCGACCACGACTGTTCCCAGAAATAGCGCCAGGTCCAGCCCCGGCACGGTAAAGTAGAACGGAAACTTGTGCAGCCATTGCTCAGACATATTGCCACTCAGCACAAAATAGGCGAAAAACACCATACCAAACCATCCCGCTCCCCCGGACTTGCCTGTAACACCGTCTGGCAACTTGCCCGTCCTGCGCTTATCTCGCAGTGCGATGACAAGGATCGCTAACACGCACAAACCCACGAGAATGGACGCGACCAGTTGTACCCAGAACACTTCCGACGAGGTATTCATATTGCACCATCCTCCTGTTATACAGCGATGACTGCAACTCTCATCTTCCGGCCTTTGACCGGATCGTACCCCTCTACATACCGCTCGGCCTGGATGCCGATCTGCTCCAGCCGCTCGGCCAGAAAGGGGGTCGGGTAGCCATCAGGGAACAACTCCCCTCTCGGCATCTCCAACCCGTCCATATAATTCGCAATCAGCAGCCGCCCCTCATCGGTCAAATGGTGCTCAATGAGAAACTCCACATACTGCCCCTCTAATTCCAAAGGCACGTAAACCAGCTCGGTCCTCACATAATCAAACCGCCTCGGCGGCAGCCAGGTGAATCCATTGCCTACGAAGAAGTTCCCGGCATACTTCGGCAGCCGTTCCATTGCCATGCCGATGAGCTTATCCGAGAGATCGAGCCCATACGGCTCGATTGTCAAGCCTCGTTCGGCGGTCCACTTGAGAATGCACTCCAGCAGATAGCCATTCGCGCAGCCAATATCCAGAAATGTCCCCGAACGCTCGATGCAATCAGCGACCGGCTTCCGCAGGGAAGTCCACCGATCCTCAGGGCCGGACATCCCCGACTGCCGCCAGGGCTCATCATGAGACACATACGCAGTCTCGAGTATCCGGCGGTTGTTCTCGAACCAGGCGGCGTACTCTGCCGGAATCGGACGATCACTCATACGGGAGCAACCCGCAGGCTTCGCAGCCCGCCCGTTGCCCGAAATCTCAATGTCCTGGTGATACTCCTGCAAGGACCTCACGCCTCCCGCGCCGGCCCTCGCTGCCTCGATGCCCTCAGCGGCCGCAAACGCGGCGGCGGCATTGGTGACATACGGAATTCGATACTTGATCGCATTCTTGCGAATATAGCTGTCGTCATAGAAGCTCTCCTTGCCCGCAGGAGTATTGATCAGAAGCTGAATCTCCGCATTGCGAAGGGCATCCACAATGTTCGGACGGCCCTCATGCATCTTCTTGACGCCCTCACAAGCGATATTGTGGGCAGACAGGAAGTCAGCCGTGCCCGCCGTGGCGATGATCTTGAAGCCCATGTCGGCAAGTTTCCTTATCACCGGCAGAACGGTAGCCTTATCACGTTCGGCTACCGTTACGAGGACCGTGCCTTTGGTTGGCAAGGTCAGCCCTGCCGCCATTTGGGCTTTGTAATACGCCATGCCGAAACAATCGGCCATGCCGAGAACTTCGCCGGTAGAGCGCATCTCCGGCCCGAGCAGGGGGTCTACCTCCGGGAACATATTGAACGGGAAAACCGCCTCCTTGACCCCACAATGGTGATAAGTACGAGGAGCGAGGCCGAGGTCTTTCAGCTCCGCCCCTAGCATGACCTGGGTGGCAATCCGAGCCATTGAAACACCGGTCACCTTGGAGACCAGCGGCACGGTTCGTGACGCCCTGGGATTCGCCTCCAGCACGTAAACCTTATCGTCGGCGATGGCATACTGGATGTTCATCAGCCCCACGACGCCCAGCTCAACTGCCATGCGCTGTGTATACTCGACGATCGTGTCCAGGTGCTTCTGAGGGATCGTACGAGGCGGGATGACGCACGCGCTGTCACCCGAATGAATACCTGCCAACTCGATATGCTCCATGATCGAGGGGACGAACGCCTCATGGCCGTCTGAGATCGCGTCCGCCTCCGCTTCGATGGCATTCTCCAGGAACTTGTCTATCAGGATCGGGCGCCCTGGGGAAATCTCGACGGCGGCATTGACATACTGAGTCAGCATTTCCTCATCATAGATAACTTCCATGCCCCGGCCGCCGAGTACGTACGAGGGACGAACCATCAGCGGGTAGCCGATCCTGGCTGCGACGACCAGGGCTTCCTCGAGCGAGCTTGCCATGCCGTGCTCGGGCTGCGGCATGCGGAGTTTTTTCATGATCTCTGCAAAGCGCTCGCGATCCTCAGCGAGGTCAATGCTTTCGGGCGAAGTCCCAAGTATCTTGACGCCGGCATTCGCCAATTCCTGAGCGATATTCAGCGGAGTCTGGCCTCCGAACTGAACGATCACTCCTTCAGGCCGTTCTTTCCCGTAGATGCTGAGCACATCCTCGACTGTAAGTGGCTCGAAGTAGAGTTTGTCGGAGGTATCGTAGTCCGTGGAAACGGTCTCCGGATTGCAGTTGACCATGATCGATTCCAGCCCCATGTCTCTAAGGGCAAAGGCCGCATGAACGCAGGTGTAGTCGAACTCAATCCCCTGACCAATGCGGTTCGGCCCGCCTCCAAGGATCATCACTTTCTTGTTGGGCGAAACCGGCACGCTGTCGGGCGCATTGTAGGTCGAGAAGTAATAGGCCGCATCCGCGCCACTGACCGGCACCGCTTCCCACGCCTGGCTCAAGCCTAGATCGAGCCGCCTTCGCCGAATCTGCTCTTCGGGGATCCCCAGGATCTGCCCCAGGTACTTGTCCGAGAACCCATCCTTCTTGGCCTGAATGAGCAGGTCATCAGGTAGTTTACGGCCCTTGTACTTGAGGATCTCTTCCTCAAGTTCCACCAACTCCTTCATCTGCTGGATGAACCATCTGCCAATGTGCGTAAGGTCATACAGCTCCTCGACCGTCATTCCCTTTCTGAGCGCTTCGTACATGATGAACTGCCGCTCGGAGGACGGCTCGGCAAGCAGTTTTCGCAGCTCAGCGAGAGGCAACGAGTTGAAATTCTTCGCAAACCCGAGGCCATAGCGCTTGATCTCAAGGGATCTGATGGACTTCTGGAATGCCTCCTTATACGTCTTGCCGATGCTCATCACTTCGCCGACAGCCTTCATCTGCGTGCCGATCTTGTCCTGAGCGCCGGGGAACTTCTCGAAGGCCCAACGAGCGAATTTGACAACAACATACTCCCCGGACGGCGTGTACTTCTCCAGAGTGCCATCCCGCCAATACGGGATTTCGTCCAAAGTCATGCCGGCAGCCAGCTTTGAGGATATGAGGGCAATCGGGAATCCGGTCGCCTTCGATGCGAGCGCCGAGGAACGGGAAGTTCTAGGGTTGATCTCGATTACGACCACTCGACCGGTGTCAGGATCGTGAGCAAACTGGATGTTCGTGCCGCCGATGACGCCGATTGACTCCACGATGCGGTAGGACATCTCTTGAAGCCGCTCCTGAAGCCCTTTGGAGACGGTCAGCATGGGAGCCACACAGTAACTGTCACCCGTGTGAACGCCCATCGGATCAACGTTCTCGATGAAACAGACCGTGATCAACTGGTTCTTCGCGTCGCGCACGACTTCCAGTTCGAGCTCCTCCCAACCAAGCACCGATTCCTCGATAAGCACCTGGCCTACCAGGCTGGCGGCGATTCCCCGGGCGGAGATTGTCTGAAGCTCCTCGACATTCCAGGCGACGCCTCCGCCGGTGCCTCCAAGAGTATACGCAGGCCGGATCACTACCGGATAACCCAGTTCCTTGGCGATCTTCTCAGCTTCCTCCACACTGAAAGCCGGCTCGCTCAGCGGCATCTCGATGCCCAGCTTATTCATCGTGTCCTTGAAGGCAATGCGGTCTTCCCCTCGCTCGATGGCATCGGCCTGCACGCCGATGATCTTCACGCCATACTTGTCGAGTATGCCCTTCTTGTACAGCTCAGCCGTCAGGTTCAAACCGGTCTGGCCGCCGAGATTCGGGAGGACGGCGTCCGGGCGCTCTTTTGCAATAATCTGTTCAAGACTTGCCACGTTCAACGGCTCTACATACGTCCGATCCGCCATGCCTGGATCGGTCATAATCGTAGCTGGGTTCGAGTTCACCAGCACGATCTCATAGCCTGCTTCCCGCAGCGCTTTGCATGCCTGAGTTCCCGAGTAATCGAATTCACATGCCTGCCCGATCACGATCGGTCCCGACCCGATAATCAGTACCTTGCTTATGTCACTTCGACGCGCCATAGGCTTCTTTGCCCCTCCCGAAAGTATTTGTTATGCCCCATCTTCCATTGCCTTAACAAAGCGGTTGAAGAGGTACGAATTGTCCATCGGGCCGGGTGATGCTTCCGGGTGATACTGGATAGAGAAAACCGGCAGGTCGCGATGACATAGTCCCTCGACCGTGCCGTCGTTCAGATTGATGTGCGCCACCTCCGCGCCCCCCTTGAGGCCGTCGGGATCAACCGCATACCCATGATTCTGCGAAGTGATGTACACCCGGCCGGTTTCCAGATCCTTGACCGGATGATTTCCCCCGCGATGGCCGAACTTCAGCTTGAACGTACTGCTCCCGAACGCCCGCCCCAGGACCTGATGTCCCAGGCAGATCCCCATGATCGGCTTCTTGCCGATGACGCCCTTCATGGCGCTGAGGACATAATCCAGGAGCGCCGGGTCGCCCGGGCCTGGCGAAAACACGACGCCGTCCGGTTGCGGCGCCAGAATGGTTTCGGCATCAACGTCGCAGGGGTAGACGGTCACACGGCAGCCCTGCTTCGAGAGGCTTCGCATAATGTTGTACTTCACGCCGCAATCAACCAGCGCCACATTGAACCGGTGCTCCGCCTGAGGGCCGTGCCGCCAGACATACGACTTGTCGGTCGAGACGCGCTTCACGAAGTCTATGTTGCCGTAGCTGGGGTTGTCGGCGATCTGCCTCAGGAGCTCATCCTTGGTCGCCTTGGTGGAGATCGCCCCCATCATGACCCCGCGAACTCGCAAGTGCTTGGTCAGCGCACGAGTATCAATTCCCTGGATGCCGACGACCCCATGGCCCGCGAGGAAGTCCTGGAGGCTCATCGTGGAGCGCCAGTTGCTCGGGCCGCCGCAGAGCTCCTTGATGATGAACCCCTCGACTTGCACCTTCTTCGACTCGAAGTCCTCCGGCGCGACGCCATAGTTGCCGATGAGCGGGTAAGTGAGCGTAAGGAGCTGGCCTGCGAACGAAGGGTCCGTGAGCATTTCCTGATACCCGGTCATGCAGGTGCTGAAGACGACCTCCCCGAAAGTCGTGCCTTGAGCACCGATTGATGTGCCTTCGTAAGTTGTCCCGTCTTCCAATGCCAGAATTGCTTTCTTCATATCTTTACTACTTTGCCCGTGCGTGCTGATTCGATGGCTGCCTCCATCACCGCTACCGCCGCACGAGCCTCAGCCCCGCCCGTTTCAGGCCGCTTGCCGGTCAGGATGCACTCGCCGAACTCCTTGAACTCGTCGGCGATCAGGTTGATCGGCGTATACGGGACATCCTCCGGCTTGCCGTCTGAGTCAAAGTATGTCAAGGTATTCCGCAACAAGTTTAACTCCAGCCAGCCGGTTGTGCCGTAGACCGCGATGAACGTCTTGGCGGGCGTGATGTAGGTATCCCCTATCGTGCCGAGCAAGCCGTTCTTGAACCGGATGATCACATGGCTGATCTCGTCAATCTCGCATGGGAGGCACTTCTTCGCCATCATGGCGGTCACCTCGGCGCTCGGGGCGAGCAAATAGTGCATGTTGTCAATCTGATGGATGCCAAGGAGGTTCAGCGGCCCACCGCGGCATTTCGCATTGTACCAGCGCCATTGTTCGGGAGTGAGCGTCCACCCGCCCCGATGCGACTGATGCGCCTCGACGGTCGCCACTTCGCCGATCTTCCCGTCCCCGACCATCTTCTTGATCAGCCGCATCCCCGGGTTGCGCCTGAGGCTGTGGCCGACCTGAAGGGTCACGCCCGCATCTTCGCATGCCTGGATCATCGAGTCCGCCTCGGCGACGGTATTGGCGATCGGCTTCTCGATCCACACGTGCTTGCCCCGACCCGCCGCCTGAATCGCCAGCGGAGCGTGAACATGGTTCGGAACGATGAAGATCACGCCCTCGACGGCTGGGTTATCCAGGACTTCATCCAAGGATGCGGCCGGCGGCACGGGAATCACAGCCTTGCACTGATTCACTGTCTCGGGATTGGCGTCGAACCAGGTGACCAAGTCGAGATTTCCGGCCTCGGCGATCGCCGGCAGGCTCATAGTAGCACCCCAACCTCCCAAACCGACAAGTGCGATTCCTGCCTTTTTCATGCCATCACCTCGCCATTCTTTGCGACTACTCGCCCGTCAACAATCGTGAGAACCGCCTTCCCGACGAGCTTCCTGCCGCCGAGTGGGGTATTCTTCGACCTGGAGTGGAACTTCGACGGATCAACCGTCCAAGCGGCCTCCGGATCAATCACTGTGATGTCGGCTGCCTTCCCTGCCTGCAGACTCCCGCTCTCCAATCGGAGCACCTTCGCAGGAGTAGCAGTCATCTTCTCGACTGCATCGGTGAGCGAAAGGACCCCCGGCTTCACAAGCTCAGTCATGACCAGGCCAAGCGCGGTCTCCAGGCCCACCATCCCGCTTGATGCCACCGCAAACTCGCAGTCCTTCTCCTCGATCGCGTGAGGGGCATGGTCGGTCGCAATGACGTCAATCGTCCCGTCCGCCAGGCCTTCCTTGATCGCAGCCACGTCATCCGCGGTCCTGAGAGGCGGATTGACCTTGGCGTTCGTGTCATAACCCTTGACGGCTTCGTCTGTCAGGCTGAAGTACTGAGGGCAGGTTTCGCAGGTAACGTTGACGCCCGCTTCCTTTGCACGTCGAATGATCTCAACCGAGCCCCGAGTGCTTACGTGGGCGATGTGCACCGGGCAGCCGGTCAACCGTGCGAGCATAAGGTTTCGAGCGATCGCGACCTCCTCCGACTCCCTCGGAATACCCTTAAGGCCGAGAGTCGTGGCAGTGATCCCCTCGTTCATGAGGCCTTCGTCGCTGAGGGATGTATCCTCGCAATGGAGAATAAGCGGAACGCCGAACATCCCGGCGTAATCCATGACCCGGCGCATGAGCCCCGAGTTCTCCAGGGGGAAGGCGTCGTCCGAAAAGGCGACCGCCCCACCCTCGATCATATCGGCGATCTCGGCCATTTCCTCGCCCTTGAGTTCCTTCGTCACCGCGCCGATGGGATAGACTTTCGCCAGGCCAACTTCCTCAGCTCGTCGGCGGATAGCTTCGACGATGGACTTGCAGTCCGTAACCGGATGAGTGTTTGGCATACAGGCGACCGCGGTGAAGCCGCCTGCGGCAGCCGCTCGCGAACCCGTGCTGATATCCTCTTTGTATTCGAACCCCGGCTCGCGCAGGTGGACGTGCATGTCAATGAGCCCCGGCACGACGACCTTGCCGCTGACATCAATGGTCTCATCGGCGTTCAGGTTCTCGCCGATCTTGGCGATCTTGCCGTCCTCGATGAGCAGGTCGGCAACCTTGTCCAGACCCTGCGACGGGTCAATCATCCTTCCGCCCTTAAGAAGCAGTGACATCTTCCGAACCTCCCATCAGCAGATAAAGCAGCGCCATCCGCACCGCCACGCCGTTGGTAACCTGAGTCGTGACCATGGAGCAGCTCGAATCCGCGACTTCCGGCAGGATCTCGATCCCACGGTTCATCGGCCCTGGATGGAGGACTATCACATCATCCTTGGCAGCCTTCAAGCGCTCGTTGGTGATTCCGTAAAGCTGCGAGTATTCGCGCAGACTCGGGAATAGCCCCTTCTTCATGCGTTCGAGCTGGATGCGCAGGACGTTCACTACGTCCGCGCCCTTGATTCCCTCCTCCAAGTTGGTATAGACCTCGACCGGGAGCTTTGCAGCTTCGGGCGGGATGAGCGTCTTCGGGCCGACGAACCGGACCTTCGCCCCCATCTTGGCAAGCCCCCACATATCCGACCTCGCCACCCGGCTGTGGAGGATGTCGCCCACGATTGCGACCGTCAATCCGCTGAGTTTGCCCTTGTTCTCGAGGATGGTCATCATGTCGAGCAGGCCCTGGCTCGGGTGCTCGTGCATACCGTCGCCGGCGTTGATGACCGACGAAGGAACCAACTTCGCAATGAAATGAGGCGCGCCCGACGCCGAGTGACGGATTATGAAAACATCCGGCCTCATAGATTGCAGTGTGAGCACTGTGTCCTTCAGCGATTCGCCCTTCACGACGCTGCTGGTGGCGGCAGCGATGCTGGACGTATCCGCGCTCATGATCTTCGCCGCCGTCTCGAAGGAGGTCCGTGTCCGAGTGCTCGCCTCGTAGAATAAAGTGACGATTGATCGGCCTCGAAGGGTGGGAACCTTCTTGATCGGCCGATTGAGGATGTCCTTGAAAGAAGTCGCTGTCTGGAGGATAAGCTCGATTTCGTCGGCGCCCATCTCCTCCAGCCCCAGAATGTCCTTGCTTTTCAATCTCATTGGGTTACCCCTCACTCTTCTGGATGAAGACTTTATCCTCGCCCTGGATTTCTTTGAGCTGCACGTCAACCATCTCTTTGCGAGAGGTCGGCAGGTTCTTGCCGACGAAATCCGCCCTGATCGGAAGCTCCCTGTGCCCACGGTCAATCAGGACCGCAAGCTGAATCGAGGCCGGTCGGCCCATGTCCATAAGAGCATCCAGGGCGCAGCGGACCGTTCGACCGGTGTACATGACTTCGTCAACTAGCACGATCGTCCTGCCGTTCACATCGAACGGGATATCCGTCTGGCCGACCGCCGACTGTTTTGTCATGAAATCGTCACGATAAAGCGCGATATCCAGGATACCGACCGGCACCTTTGTTCCCTCGATCTCGCCTATAAGTGCCGCAAGGCGCTCGGCAAGCGGTACCCCTTTGCGTCTTATGCCGACCACTGCCAGACGTTCTGCACCCTTGTTCTTCTCGATGATCTCATGGGCGACGCGAGTCAGGGCGCGGCGGATCTCATCTGCGTCCATCACTAGTGAGCGTTGTTCAGCCATTTCGAACTCCTCCCGGCGCAAAAAAAGCCTCCCTGCGAGGTGCAAGGAGGCGTGATTGCCGTTAGACCTTAGAAATCGCACGCACCCTTGTCGGCCTCACCGGACCAACTTAAAGGCGTTTGGTTCAATTTTTGGCAGTATACCAGAGTGTGCGGAACCTTGTCAAGCGAAATTTCTGTGACTTTATTGTGCCTGGCCAACGCAAGCCCACTGCTGTGCTTTGCGCCAAAATGCACAGAGCATTGACAACTATCCGGCAGTGTGATATACTTTTTTGGAAGGCGGCCGGATCCTGACGAGGCCGGGGCCGTTCTTCCGATTGAACGTCCCCGACCAGGTCTCGCTTACTTACCAGGCCGCTACGAGTTTGGGAGGTACCGTGATGAGGACTTTGCTCGTCGTCGCCGCAGGCATCCTGCTGGCCACATCTACTGCTTGTTCCGCACCACCGCCCGACGCCGCTTTCATCACCATGTCCGGTCCGGGCATGAGCATGGAAGCAATTGACAATGTGATCGAGACCGCAGAGGAAGGCGGCGGCCACATCTACCACGTTATGCCGGTCCATACCGATCCGGGACGAGTGCTTTCCGGCGCATGCCTAATAGGGACAATAGTGCCGGGACATGAGACCGACATTACTGAACTGTCGAATGTAACAGGACTGACAAGACTGGCTGTTGATGCCGGCACGCTATTGCCTATGGGAGAAGAAGCTGTCTTCGCCGCCGGAGCGTGGAATTATCTGCTCGATGGCGGAGGTGAGGGCGGAGGGCCTCCCGGCGCCGAGCCTTTCCCGAACGATGCCTTGGATCCCCTCGTGAACGGCGAGCCGCTGGGCGAAGGGCTCAAATCGCCTCCTCAACTCAATGCCCTGGCTAATCCCGGCCAGTACCAGGTCAGTGAATTCATGATCGGCCGGGTCGCAATTGGAGTCGTCCTGCCCGAATCAACCGGCACTAACAGCACCGAGGACTGGTCGAATGCCGACCCGAACTACCCCACTCTGACCAGGCAGCAGGTCGTATACAATGAGATTGTTGCGGCAGGCAACTGGTGGGGCACGCAAGGAGGATCTGCGGCGAAACTAACCTTTATTTACGATCAGCGCTTCAGCGTCTCAACGACCTATGAGCCGATCAACAACTCGACCGCCGGCTATGGCGAAGGCGCATGGATCTCGGATGTCCTCGGAAACATGGGCTACTCCGGCAGCACTCATTGGGCGCGCTCATATGCATATATCAACGCTATCCGGGCCTCAAACAGTGCGGACTGGGCGACTGCCATATTTGTGGCCGACAGCTTCAACGATTCCGACGGCCGGTTTCCAAATGGCACTTGCGGGTTCAGCTACATGTACGGCCCTTACGTGGTCTTGACTTACGACAATGCCACCTGGACTGTCGGCAGCATGCATCTGGTTGCCTCGCATGAGATGGGGCACATATTCGGGGCAGCCGATGAATACAACCAGGGGACTTACTCATGCCCGTGCGGAAACTTTGGCTATCTGGGCGTCGCGAACAACAACTGCCTTAACTGCATGACTCCGAATGTCCAGTGCATAATGGATTTCTGGCTCAACCAGCAGGTTTGTACGTTCACCGCAGGCCAGGTCGGCTGGAGGGATACAGATTCGGATGGAAAACTCGATCCCGTTGACTGTGCAGTAGGTTTTCCCGCAGCCAGTCTGAACTACTTCTCTCCGCCGTGGTGGGGCAGCTCGAACATCCAGGGACAGGGGACCGCCCAGGTGACACCATGGACTTCGCCGAGCCGGACATCGGTCACCATCAACAGGGTTAAGGTTAGGTACAACGTTGACGGCGGGACCTGGTACGCGCCGACGCCCACGGACGGTGCATTCGATAGCGACTACGAGCCGTTCACCTTCACTACGGCCTCGTATGCCGACGGGTCGCACACGGTCACGTATGACGCAATGGACAACTGGGGCAACACGGGCACGCTGGGCACACCGTTGTCGGTAAGCATTGACACAAGCGCGCCTCCTTCGGCTCCGCTTGCCGCTTCGATAGTCGAAGCCCCGTATTGGTATTTACCTTTCTGCAATGTGAACTGGACAGCCGGAGCTTCCGATCCGCAGAGCGGCCTATTTGGCTACCGGGTCGACTTGCTGATAGATCATGCGACCCCCGTAGGCTCCGCTGACGTGCAGCTGCCTGTCACGACCTGTAACTTCACGGGCATCTCCTTTGCACACGGGCAGGCGTACTTCGCATGCGTGCGGCCGTTGAATAATGCAGGACTTACTGGACCGGACCTGGACAGCAGCACGATGACCATTGACTTCACACCACCGAATCCTCCCGTAGCTGTCACTGATGGCGGCACATGGACTACTCAGCTCAACAGCCTGAGCTTCTCCTGGAATGCGGCTACTGAGGATGTCAGCGGCATCGCGGGGTATCAGATCTCCGTACGGGACGACCTTTTCAACTGGCTGGTGAGCAACAAGTGGCTCGGCAATGTGACCAACCATACCGCTACCGGACTCTCGCTGACCCTGGGGAGGAAGTACTTCGGGCGGGTTGACGTCCAAAATGGCGCGGGGAATTGGTCCTTATCACCCGACTCGGACGGGATCATGGCCGTCACGGCTTACATCAATGTATCCGATGTGAAGCTCAATGCAACTCTGGGCTCAGCAGTTGGACTGAGCGGGCTGTACGTATCCTGTACGGCCTCGGATGCGCCCGGAAATATCCATTATGTAGAACAAGGAAACCAGGCTTGTGGCATCCGGGTTGATCCTCTTGTTACCGCCGGGGGTCATCCACGCAATAACTGTGTAGATGTTGCCGGAATAGTTACGTTGAAT
The DNA here is from genome assembly GCA_035686805.1 of Armatimonadota bacterium. Classification (GTDB taxonomy): domain Bacteria; phylum Armatimonadota; class UBA5829; order DTJY01; family DTJY01; genus DASRZD01. The sequence continues at coordinate 549 of DASRZD010000531.1, read as the reverse complement.
CCACTCACCCAGGAACTCTCACTTGCCTCGCCTTTGATGTCCACCGTGACGGGCACACAGACAATCACTCCCCTGGCGATGATCAACAGGTCAGTTGGAGGCAGCCAATATGGCTTGCAGCCCGGTGTCATTGGCGGAAGCGGCCTCAACAACATCGGCCTCTTTGTACAGATCGTCGGCAACGTCACTTACGTCTCTCCCAGCGCGCCGTACTACTTTGTCGTTGATGACGGCAGCGCTGTCACGGATCAGACCGGTCTTCAGGGCATCGGCTGTCGCTGCGGCACTATTACGCCGCCCGCGCAGGGTACTACTCGCACGGTGAGGGGTATATGCTCGGATGAGAATGGCTACCCAGTCCTCCTGCTCAGAATACCGGCTGACTGGAACTGATAGATAGCCGGCCGAGTGTCGAAGTTCTGAGACTATGTCACCCCTAACGGTTCAGTGATTTTGTCACCCAGTCTCTTCTCCAGGGATGGTTTGGTGGTGGCTTGTAAGGTCTCCTTTCTGTCTGTTGGACAGGCTTCTCCTCCTTAGGCTTGGGTG
>DASRZD010000530.1:0-3924 GCA_035686805.1 Armatimonadota bacterium | reverse complement strand
GCCGTATTGAGCCAGCAGAATCCGCCGCCCTATCCGAATATGCAGGGCGGACAGGGTCAGCCGGGGATGGGTCCGCAGGGCCAGCCCGGAATGCAGGGTCAGATGGGTCCCGGGCCGATGGGTCAGGGCCAGCCGGGCTTTGGCGGCGGGATGATGATGGGACGCGGCAACTCAGTCGCAATTGCAGCGACCTCCGAGTACGTCTACGTGGTCCAGGGCACGACTCTGTATCAGTTCTCGGCAAAGACCCTGAAGCAAGAGAACAAAGCAGAGCTGTCCACCAGCGGAAGCAGAAGCCAGACACCAAATCAATAGGATTCGAGGGCTTCTCCAGGCAGGGAAGCCCTCAGAATGCGCCGCGAGCGGTCAGGACCGCGGGAATCGTTCTGGCCAGTATCTTCGCGTCGAGCACAAGCGAGCGATTGTCCACATAGTAGACATTCATGCGGACACGTTCCTCATAGTCCAGTTCACCTCGGCCGTTGACCTGCCACAGCCCCGTGATTCCCGGCTTGATCTCCAGGATCTTGCTCTGCCACGGCCCGAACTTCTCTAACTCAGGGAACGAGATCATTCGCGGACCGACCAGGCTCATGTCGCCTTTGAAAACGTTCCAGAGCTGCGGGAGCTCGTCTATACTTGTCTTTCGCAGAAGCTTTCCAATTCTGGTGACCCGAGGATCGCTTCGGAGCTTGTGATTGTTGTTGTATTCCTGAGCGAGTTTATGGTCGCCGTTGACCTTGTGATCGCCGTTCTCGACCATGGTCCTCAATTTGAGTGCGTCGAACAGCTTGCCGCCCTGCCCTACCACTTGCCTGCGATAGAAGACGGAGCCTCGGCTATCGAGCAGGATCGCTATTGAAATCGGTATGAGAAACGGGAGCAGCAGGACTAGCAGGCTGCCGGACAGCACCACGTCTATCAGGCGCTTTGCCGACTCATACCAGTTGCTGCGCTTGCTTACCGCCACCTCTCGCCGATAAGGTGTTGTTCCATTGATTGCGCCCACGAATATCACCTTTCAGGACTTCAGGGATCAGCCGCTGAACTCCAAAGTCTGAAGTCTTCCTATGTCTGCACAGCCTAAGCTGCTGCCGGTATTCTCTCTTTGCCGATGCCTGCGGCCTGCAAGTGGATGCCTTCCAGTTGCCTGACCGCCGACTTCCAGCTATACCTGTCTTCCGCGAATCTGCGCGCATGCTCGCCGAGTCTGCGCGCGTATTCCGGGTTGTCTAACAGGAGAATGGCCGCACCAGCCGTCCGAATAGGGTCATCCGCCTTTATGAAGTGCTTACCATCAACGATTTCCGGAATCCCCTTGCACGCTACCTCGGTCGCTACAACCGGCTTACCCATCGCCATTGCTTCCAACACTTTGTTCTGGATTCCAACCCCAACGATAAGCGGACAGACCGCCAACGCCGCCGAGGCCAAATGCGGCCGTACGTCCGGGACATATCCGGTCACTTCCACTGATGGGTCTTCCGCAAGTTTGCGAATGCTGTCCGGCGGATCGCTGCCTACAATTCTGAACCTTGCATCGGGGCAGACCCGCTTGATGTAGGGAAACGCTTCATGGTAGAAGCGGTATGCCGCGGAGGAATTGGCGAAGTAACTCATTCGCCCGCAGAAGACTATCGTAGAGGACTTGCCGTTTGGCGAGGGCTGGAAATAGTCGCAGTCAACGCCGTTTGGCACTACGGTCACAGACGACTTGCACCCATTGCCATTCGCATAACTTCGCATCAGGGCCTCGAGCGCCCTCTTGTCCCGCCTGGACGTAATGACTATGTTGTCGAACAATGAGGCGGTCTTTGGCTCGTATGACTTCATCTTGAGCAGTTCCTGAGCGCTCACCGCCCTATGGAATACGCTCTTTTCGTGGTTCAGCCGTAGTTTGAGGAGTCTGGTGATGCAATCAACTGCGTCGAACACCTTGGGTATGTGTGTCACTTGCTCGGCCAGATGCGCGCCCCTGATGTGCTCAACGTGCAGGAGGTCGAACGGCCGGCTGTCCGCAATCTGCCTCACCAGTTCCTTGGCCAAGGGCATGTCGGTGTACGCTGCCTGCAAGGGCATCGGGGTCAGTAGTCGCCGGCAGCAATTGGCGAATGATTTGAGCTTGTTCAGTTCCAGAGTGTAGACTCCACTGCAGAATCTTGTCAGTTCATGCAAGGCGTCGGCGTCGGATTGGTCACCCTGGGTAAGCGAGATCAGGGTTACCTCATGCCGGTCGGAGAGGTGCTTGATGAAATTGAACGGCCTAACCCTCATTATGGAGGGGAGATAAGGGGTAACGAACAGAATCCTCACTAACGGCCTCCCTGCTCAAGTATGGATGCTCAATGGCACCCTTCCGAGCTTTAGATACCCGCGACGTGTTTTGATAAAACCTATATAGCGCCCAGTAGCAGGTGCTAGTATAGTAATGCCTTCAGGGGTCGGGCATCGGGCGGTGTCGAGACTATGCCATATATGCATGAGGCACTTGGGGTTGAAGTGCCGGCCACCTAATAGACGGGGGCTTGCCAGGCAATCACTCGAGCCTTGAGAGAATTGCGTCCAGGCGATCGAGGATCGGCTTCCAGGCATAGTGCGACTCCACGAAACTTCGCCCGGCCGACCCGATCTTCTCTCTCATGTGGGGATTGCGCAGGAGTTGGATTACGGAATTGGCGAGTTTCCGTGGAGGATCCGACACCAGCGCATGTTTCCCCGGGTGAAGGCAGATTCCCTCACAGCCCACGGATGTTGATACGACCGGGAGACCGAGGGCCATGGCTTCCAGGATTTTGACGCGCATTCCGCTGCCGATTCTGAGAGGCACGACGAAGACGGCGGCGGCTTCGGCGTAGGGCCTGACATCATCCGCGAAGCCGGTGACCTTGATTGAAGGATCCTTCTCCAAGGCCCTGATCTGCGGCGGAGGGCTGCTTCCCACAATCGTGAGCTGCGCCTCGGGGACTTCGCGCTTGATAAGCGGATAGACCTCCCTGGCGAAATGACCTATGGCGTCTATGTTCGGCGGCCATGACATCGTCCCGATCGAGAGGATGGTCTTGCTCTCCGGGCGGAGGTTGACGGGCAGGCGATCTATATCAATGCCGATGGGGAGGAAGTCAACTTTGCCGGCTGATATCCCGTTGTCCACGAGCACTTCTCGGTCGTTCGGGGTGACGGTAAGCACGAGAGCGGCCTTATTGCATGCCGACAATTCGTATTCCCGAAGCTTGCGCCACTCGAGTGAGCCGAATAGCCGCTGGTAAAGTGGCGCGCCGGACTGCGCGAATCGCTGGATTATCCGCCACTCGACATTGTGCTCGTCGAGCAGGATCGGGCAAGGCGCGGGGTCCGGGATGAACTGTGACATCTGCAGGTGGTCAACGTACACCAGGTCGGGATGCTTGCCCAAGTGACTCAGGACCTTCGCCTGCATCTCAGGGCGCCGGTCGCGGCTGATGATGAATGATTTGTGTGAAGTGAGGCAAGCAGCCGCATCCCGGAGGTTCTTGGCCGGGGAGCGCCCGATGGTGCAGTGATCTATCTCCCGGCAGAAGTGCGAGAGATGCACGAGCGCGGACAGCTCGGCCTCCCGGCGGATGAACATCAGCAGGCTCACTTCGTGGCAAGTCCCAAGGTGCTTGAGGATGTTGTAGGTCTTGATCGCCCCGCCGTTCGTGGGTGGATATGGGCAGATTTGGGTGAGAAAGAGGATCCTCATTGCCGTGATCCGTGATTCGTGATTCGTGATGCGTGATGAGTGATGAGTGATGAGTGAAGGGCTTCGGAGTAGGCGGCGAGCAGTCTCTCGCCCATTCGGCGGCGGGTGAATTGGGAAGCCCTGTCACGTCCCGATTCGATCAACTGCGCTCGCAGCAATTGATCGGTAAGAGCGGCCCTCAATCCATCGGCGATGCTGTGCGG
>DASRZD010000529.1:0-22069 GCA_035686805.1 Armatimonadota bacterium | reverse complement strand
GGAGTACCGATCAGCGCGAAAACCAGGCTCGCAAGGGGCAAAGCAATCTTCTCATAGAGCCGCACCCTCAACTCATTCACATCCGCCCCCTCATCCTGAAGCATGGCGATGTAACTTCGAAGCTGCCCGAAACTCAACTGGTCGGACTTCTTCTGATAGAGGGCAAGCTGATCGGGCGTCTTATTGATCTTGACCTCCTCAGTCTTCGACTCCCGAAAGCTGAGGATCGCGGTGTTATCGGCCGCACCCAGATTCTGCGTATATCCGTCCATGAACGCCCACTTGTTATCCGCCTTCCTCACGGCTCTCTCCGCATGGATGAACACCGCCGGCTTGTTGTTCGAGTAGCGGATCATGTCAACATTCCGCAGAGTCTGCGACCTCACATCGAATCCTCCCCGGACATAGAACACGCTATTCGTCACGCCATCATCCGAGTCGATGACGAAGAAAGGCTTTGTGCTGGAAGTTGGCTGATCCGTAAGCTGCTGATAGATGAGTTCATGGCTGGAGTTGGTCTTAGGGGCGACGACCTCGTTTAGCACGAAACTCAGGGCCGTGACCATGACCGACATTATGATGACCGGGATTGCGATCCGGTAGAGGCTGATTCCGCCTGCAAAGAGCGCGACGACCTCGCTGTCGCCCGAGAGCCGCCCGAACCCCAGCAATGCCGCAAGAAGCATGGCCATGGGCAGGGTGATGACTATCAGGCCCGGCATCTGGAGGACCATGAGCTTGGCGGCCGTCAGGACCGGGGCATGGAACTCGGCGATCAGCTCGGTCAGCTTGAACAGTTCCTTGCCGGCGAACATGAGACTCGTGAACGCCGCCACCCCAAAGAGGAAAGGGCCCAGTAACTCTCTTAGAATGTGACGATCAAGTAGTCTCATAGCGATTTGATAGTCAGACGTGTCAGACCGGTCCGACTTGTCCGACTTTCACGGTCTCACACAGAAAATCTTTCGCCCAGGTAGAACTCCCTGGCTATCGGATCGTTCGGGAGATCGGCCGACAGGCCCGAGGTCTTGATCTCCCCCTCGGACAGGATGTACGCCCGATCCGTGATGGCGAGAGTCTCCCGGACGTTATGGTCGGTGATGATTATGCCGATGCCCTTCTGTTTCAGCTCGGCAACGATATCCTGGATGTCATTGATGGCGATGGGGTCTACCCCGGTGAAGGGTTCATCGAGGAGGATGAACTTCGGGGAGACGGCTAGCGCACGGGCGATCTCCGTTCGACGGCGCTCGCCTCCGGAGAGCGTGTAGGCCCGGTGGTCCTTGACTTGCGTTATCCGCAGTTCTTCGAGAAGCTGATTCGTCCTTGCCACGCGCTCCTTGCGAGGCATGCCGGCCATCTCCAGAACCAGCAGGACGTTCTCCTCAACGGTAAGTTTTCGGAAAGCGGAGGGCTCCTGGGCGAGGTAGCCTATGCCGTGCCTGGCCCGCTGGTACATCGGCATTTCGGTGATGTCATGGCCGTCGAGCAGCACGCAGCCCGTGTTGGGGCGGACCAGACCGACGATCATGTAGAAAGTGGTGGTCTTGCCCGCGCCGTTCGGCCCGAGCAGGCCCACGATCTCGCCCTGCTTGATATCCAGCGAAACGCCATTGACGACGTTCCGCCCCTTGTAGGTCTTGATGAGGTTCTGGACTGCCAGCTCAGATGCTATTTCTGCCCCTCCTTCGGAGTCACGGTGAACTGCGCCGGCTTATCTGCCTGGCCCTCGACCCGGATCTTGTTGTCCTTCAGGGAAACGGTCACAATATTGCCGGAGAGAACGGCAATCGGCTCGGCGACACCGGGCTCGGTGACCTTGACCGTCACATTGCCGGTGAGCTTGACGGTATCCTGCGTCTGCGGCATGACTGCACTGTCTGCAGTGGCATAGACGTCCCTGAGGACGGTCGTCGTGCCGGACTGAGTCGTTTCCTGGTCGGCCCTCTTGGCTCGGATTACCACGCCGCCGGTCGCCGATGCCTCTTTCAGAGACTGGGATTTGCCCGACGTCAGAGTGAGAACGATGGTGTTCGCCCGGATGGATTCCAGGCGCATGGTCCCTACTTTGAGCGGCGTCTTCGAGGGTGCGGTGGTGAACGATGCGTTGCCCTTGGCGGTGATCGTCTGGCCGTTCCAGTCAAGCACCGTCCCCGATAGCGTCGTCTTCCCTATCGCAAAGCTGCTCGCCATCCCAACAACCGCCATTCCCAATATCAATGCCACCGCCAAGACCCCAAATCTCTTCATCCGCTTCCCCTTCCATTTGCAATCTGAAATCTGCAATTTGAAATTCAGTGTACTTCTGCCTTCCCCTGATAGAACCTCACGTGCTTCAGACCGGTGTCCGCCTCGAACCTATCCGCCGTGATCGTGATATTGCCCTTGGTCAGCTTCACGCCGCCCGAACCAATGATCTTGTTCGCACTCGACTTCCAGGTCGCCCGCTCGCACTGGGCGCTCGATCCATCACCGGACGTGATCCTTATGTTCCCGGCGGCTCTGATCTCCTTCTTGCGGCTGTCGGCCACGATTCTTTCCGCCCTCAAGCTGCTCGCGGGCTTGCCATCCTGAAACAGGTCGGCCTTCACGCCAACAAGCTCGACAATGGCCCTCTCGCCGTTGCTCGATGCGACGGCTTCCTTGAAACTGGCCTCCATGACCGGCCGCCCTTTCGCATCCGCCCAGGAGATGTGGGCCTTGTGAAACTCCGCCTTCACGGCAGTCTTCTCTTGTTTCGGCGCCTGCTTCTTCGTGACGGCTGCGGGCGGCTTGCCTTTGCCGGCGCATCCCGCCAGGAGACCCACGGCGAGCCCGACAATCAGAAGGCCCGAAATGCCTCGCCTCATATTATGATATACGTACCGGAACAAATCCGTGTTTTCCCGAACCAAGTATTGCACATTTTCGTCACACGGTCAAACGATGGGGTAGGAGAGAGGGCGATAGGAAGCTCAATTCCCAGTCGCCGCCCGCTTGAGAACAATGAGAGTCACCTCCGACGGGCAGTTGAAGCGAACGGCCCGCGAATGCATTCCCAGACCACGATTCACATAGAGCTGGGTGCTGCCAACCTTGTACAATCCGGCCGGATACTTCGTCTCCTTGATCTTCAAAGGCCATCCAACCTGCCCGCCATGCCAGTGGCCGGCAAGGAGCAGATCAACCGGCGAGTGTGGATACGAGACTTCATCCACCGCTTCGGGAAAATGATCGAGAACGATAGTCGTGAAGTGCTTGCCCTTGTGGACCAACACTCGAATCGGTGCAGGAGTCCCGGCGATAATCAGACGGCAACCCCGAATTCGCAAAGTCACCGATTTCTTGTCTATCATGCGAACGCCCGCATGCTCCATAGCTGGGACGATCTCCGGAGGATCCCAGTTGCCGGATACACCGTAGACCCCATACCTGGCAGACAAGCTGCGCATGAACCGAGTTGCCTGCCCAATACAGTACTGGTCAGAGTAGTCCCCCGGAGTTATCCCATCGTCGCCGATGTAGTCACCGGTGAGGCAGATCAAGTCCGGCCTAATGCTTCGCATCAGCTTAAGCGCTCTGGCTTCGCGTTTACCGTAGTTGACTATATGCAGATCGGACAACTGAACAATCTTCAGGCCATCGAGCGCTTTTGGGAGATTCGATATATGGACCTCCTGCCTGATGATTCGAGGAAAGTTTGGTTCTACCAGGAACCCATCTATGAGGCATGGTACGCCCACCAGCAGCAGAATTACCAGGCTGTAGAGAAGGCTTCTGAAAACGGTCCTGGCAATAGCGGGGAGGGTCATCAGAGTTCTTGGATCAGCGCTACTTCGCCGCAGTCGGGGAATTTGACGCAGTTGATGCACTCGCTCCAGACTTTCTGGGGGAGCTCCGACTTGTCAACCAGCCGGAAGCCCAGTTTCTCGAAGAATTCCGGCTTGTATGTGAGGCAGAACACCCTCGTGATGCCCAATTCCGCGGCCTCACTCAGGCAGCTCTGGACGAGCTCTCGACCCATTCCCCGGCCCTGGAGGGATAGGTCAACCGTGAGAGCTTTGACCTCGGCCAGGTCGCCCCAACTCACATGAAGGGCGCAGGTGCCTAGTATCCGGCCGTCCTCCTCGATGACGAGGAAATCGCGGATGTCTTCATAGAGCTGATTCAGCGACCGGGGCAAGAGTTCGCCCCGATCCGCAAAAAAGTTGATCAGCTTCTGCATCTCAACTACATCTCTTATCTTGGCTTTTCTGATCATCTCACGCTCATTTTCTGTTTGGAGACGCTAATAACCTCTTTCATGAGCTCATCCACCATCTTTTCGGCCGAGACCTTTCTCAATGCCCGGCCGCCTGAAAAGATCACCGCCCCGTCCTTAGAGCCTGCGACTCCCACATCCGCGTCCCGAGCCTCGCCCGGGCCGTTGACCACGCACCCCATGACCGCCACCCGTACGGGCGGGAGGTCCTTCAATTCCCTCAGCCGCCGCTCGACCTCCGTGACCATCTCCACCAGATCGAGGCCGCAGCGCGCGCAGGTTGGGCATGAGACCAGCGTAAACCCATGCTCCTTCAGGTCGAGCGACTTAAGAATCTCGATCCCCGCCCTGACCTCCTCAACCGGGTCGGCGGTGAGCGAGACCCTCAGCGTGTCGCCGATGCCCTCCGCCAGCAGCGCGCCGATCCCGACCGCCGAGCGAATAGTCCCCTGCCACATGAGCCCGGCCTCGGTGACTCCAATGTGAAGCGGATAGTCCACCTTCTCGGACGCCAGCCGGTATGCCTCGATAGTCGTGGGCACGTCGAACGACTTCAGCGAGATCACGATGTCCCAGAAACCCCTCGCTTCGAGTAGGGCGACCTCATCGAGCGCACTTTGAACCAGGGCCTGAGGGTTCGGAGGGCCGTATCGCTTGCGGTCAATCGAGCCCGAGTTCACGCCGATTCGGATCGGAATCCCGCGCTCTCGGGCCTTGTCGGCGATCAGCCCGATCTTGTCCGGGTCGGTGATGTTCCCCGGGTTCAGGCGGAGCTTATCCACTCCCTGCTCGATGGCGGCAACGGCAAGTCGGTAGTCGAAATGGATGTCGGCGGCGAGGGGGATGTGAATCTCGGTCTTGATCCGACGGAGCGCGTCGGCACCAGCTTGATCCGGGACCGCCACCCGAACCAGATCGCATCCGGCCCTCTCAAGCTCGTGAATCTGGGCGACGGTCGCGGCAACGTCCTCCGTGGCAGTATTCGTCATCGACTGGACCGAGATCGGCGCATCCCCGCCGATCATCAGCCCACCAACCCACACCTGCCTCGTCAGCCTTCGAAGGATCATAGTCTACCTGAACAGCTTATTGTCCACAAGCCGGTTGAGGTCCAGATACATGATCAAAATGATGATTATGGCGATCATCGTCAGGCCAATCTTCTGGGTGACTTCCCAGGTCTTGGGGGAGAGGCGCCGCCTCTTCAGCCCTTCCACCAGCAGAAGCACCATCTGACCGCCATCCACCACAAAGATGGGAAGCATGTTCACAAACGCAAAGCTGAGGCTCAGAATGCCCATGAGTTGTAGGTAGCCGTTAGGCCCTCGCTTCAGACTAGTGTACGTGGCATCCACAATCGAAAGCGGCCCGCCGACGGCATCCTTCACCTCACGAGACGACAGCACCTTGACCATCACGGCCGCGAATGCCAGTGTCGCCTGGTTTCCATAGCGGAACGAATCGCGCAGGCCCACCCTCTCGAGCTCTTGTTTTGGCGCGAATCCCAGCAGGCCGATAACCTTCCCGCCGACCTTCCTGGGCTTCGGGGTCGCGTCAACAGAGACAAGCCGCCCCTCACGCCGTATGACGATATGCAGGCGCTTGTTCGCGCTGTCATGGACGATGGTGAGCATGTCCTTGCCGCTCTTGATCGTCTTGCCGTTGATCTTCATTATCTCGTCGCCGGTTCTCAGCCCAACTCGCTCGGCCTCGGAGCCGGGCATGACCAGGTCCACCCTGTTCTCCACATTTCGAGAGATCGGCAGGCCCACTGTGAAGCCCATGGTGCAAAAGATGACATAGCCGAGTAGGAAACTTGCGAACGGGCCGGCGAGATAGACGAGGAAGCGGCTCCACCACGGCTTGCTTTGGAAGCCGTTCGGCAGCCCCACTTCGCCGGGTTCTGCGCCGGCAAGCTTTACAAACCCCCCGAGCGGCACGGGATGAATGGTATATTCCGTATCTCCTCGCTTGAAGAGTCGTATCCACTTAGGGCCGAAGCCCCAGGCAAACTCCTCGACGCGGATCTTGAGGGCCTTGGCCATCGTGAAGTGGCCTAGCTCGTGGAAGAATACCAGCGTGCCAAGGAGCACTATCGCCGCAAGGGCGGTCATCAATACTTCAGGCAAGAACTTCCTCCATAATAGTTATCGCCGTTTGCCGAGCCCATGCGTCCGCCTCCAGGATCTGACTCAGGTCAGGGTCATGAATCGGCTCATGACGCTCAGTGACACGGCGTACAATGTCATATATACCCGGAAAGCGAATCTTCCCGTCCAGAAACAAGGCGACGGCTGTCTCGTTCGCCGCATTCAGGACTGCCGGCATGGCGCCGCCGGCTTCCATCGCCTGGTATGCCAGCCTCAGCGCCGGATAACGCTGCGGATCGGGCTTCGCGAAAGTCAGCGTCCCCTGAGCCGCTATATCCAGCCTCGGAAGGCCCGTATCTATCCGCTCCGGATAAAGGAGCGCGTACTGGATCGGCAGGCGCATATCAGGAACTCCCATCTGCGCCATGACCGAGCCGTCCTCGAACTCCACCATCGAGTGTACTATACTTTGAGGGTGTATAACAACCTCTATTTGAGAAGCATCCACTCCAAAGAGCCAGTGAGCCTCGATGATCTCCAGGGTCTTGTTCATAAGAGTCGCCGAATCAATGGTTATCTTTCGGCCCATGCTCCATGTCGGGTGCGCCAGGGCCTGCTCGACCGTCACGTCGGCGAGGCCCTCCAATGGGTAATTGGCAAACGCGCCGCCGGATGCGGTAAGTATTAGCCTTCGAACCTTGTCTCTGTCTTCACCTGTAAGACACTGAAAGATGGCAGAATGTTCGCTGTCAATCGGGAGGAGCTGAATTCCCTTCTTCTTAACCAGGCGAGTGACGATGCTCCCCGCCGCCACCAGGACCTCCTTGCTCGCGAGTGCGATGTCCTTCCCGGCCTTGATGGCCTCGATGGTCGGCGCGAGGCCGACCGTTCCGGCGACCGCGACAACGACGATGTCGGCTTCAGGGACGGTCGCGGCCCGAGTGAGCTCATCCGCGCCGACCGAGACCACCAATGGGCGGAAGATCTTTGCCTGCTCGTTGAGCAGCTCCACATTTCGGTTGGCAGCCAGACTAACAACGCGCAGGCGTTCGGGCAGCCTGGAAACGACATCCAGCACCTGACGGCCGATTGAACCTGTTGAACCGAGAAGAGCGATTGATCTCATGGGATAACCGCGCCAAACTTCCGAACTCGTTTCTGGTAGTCGGCGATGGCGAGCATCAGGTCTTTCTTCGTGAAGTCCGGCCAGAAAGTGGGAGTCACCCGTATCTCCGCGTATGCAATCTGCCAGAGGAGGAAGTTGCTGACCCTCATCTCGCCTGCAGTTCGAATAAGCAAATCCGGATCGGGCAAACCCGCGGTATACAGGAGACCGGAGAAGTATTCCTCGGTGATGTCTTCGGGCTTGATCTTGCCCTCAATGATTCGCCGAGTGGCCTCACGCACGGCATCCAGCAATTCCTGACGACCGCCGTAGTTGATCGCCAGATTGAGGATGAGGCCGGTGTTGTTCGCGGTGGCAGCCATGCTGTCAGTGAGAGCTTTCTGAAGGGATGCCGGCAGCTCCGAGAACCGCCCCGAGCATCGCAGGCGCACCTGATTCTCCATCAACTCGGGAAGCTCATTGATGGTTGCTTGCTCGATAAGGCTCATGATGGCGTCCGTCTCGTCCTTCGGACGACGCCAGTTTTCGGTGGAGAAGGTGTAGAGGGTCAGGGCTTGGAGGCCAAGTTCGCCCGAGGCACGGACGATCTCGCGCACGGTTTCATAGCCCCTCGCATGGCCCATGATCCGCGGGAGCCCCTGCCCAGTCGCCCACCGGCCGTTCCCATCCATGATGATGGCGACATGACGCGGAATCCTCTCCGGGTCGAGGACAATACCGGTCTCTCGCTGCAGCTTCTCGATTTCAGCCAATGCATCATCCTTGGGGAACAATAGAGGGACTTTAGACTTTAGGGATGAGATCTTAGAAGAACCCTCTGACTCTAAAGTCTGAAGTCTAAAGTCTCATACTTCCATCAACTCGGCTTCTTTGGCCTTGGTGAGGTCATCTATCTGGTCAATATACTTGTCGGTGAGCTTCTGAATCTGCTCCTGGGCGCGGTGGGTTTCGTCCTCCGCCGTCTGATGGGATTTCTCCAGCCCCTTCAACTCCTCATTCGCATCCCGGCGAATATTGCGGATGGCAACCCGGTGCTCCTCCGCTTTCCTATGAAGCGTCTTGATGAGATCGCGTCGCCGCTCCTCGGTGAGCTGAGGGATGTTCAGCCGGATGACGTTTCCATCGCTCATGGGAGTCAGGCCGAGGTCGGACTTGATAATCGCGCGTTCGATGTTCTGCATGGCGCTCTTGTCCCAGGGGGCGATCACCAACATCCTGGGCTCGGGAACTGAGATATTGGCGACCTGGTTGATCGGCATGCTCGTGCCGTAGACGTCCACATTTATGCGCTCCAGCAGCAGCGGATTCGCCCGGCCCGTGCGTATGGTTTGGTAATCATGCTGAGCCGATTCGACGGCCTTGGCCATCCTGCGTTCGGAATCTTTCATCACATCAGCGATCATCGGAATCCCTCCCAACATAAGTGCCTATCTTCTCCCCGAGGGCCGCACGCTTCACATTCCCCGGCTTACGGATGTCGAAAACCACTATCGGCAGGTTATTCTCTTTGCAAAGCGTGAAGGCCGTGAGGTCCATGATCCCCAGGCTCTGCCTGATGGCATACATATACTCCACGTGCTCCAACTTCTTCGCAGAAGGATTGAGCTTGGGGTCACTGTCATAGATGCCGTCAACGTTCGTGCCCTTGAGGACCGCCTCGGCGTGGATCTCCAGCGCTCGAAGGGCGGCTGCGGTGTCGGTGCTGAAGTACGGGTTGCCGGTCCCGGCCGCCAGTATGACGACCCGCCCCTTCTCCAGATGGCGAATTGCCCGCCGACGGATGAACGGCTCAGCGACAGCGGTTACCTCGAAGGCAGTCTGGACACGAGTGGTGACATCTTTCTTCTCGAGCGCGTCCTGAAGAGCCAGCGCATTGATGACTGTGGCCAGCATGCCCATGTAGTCGCCGCTCGCCCGATCCATCCCGGCTCTGGAGGCAGTCGCGCCTCGCATGATGTTCCCGCCGCCCACGATCACGGCTATCTCGACGCCGGCGTCGAATGCCTCCTTGATGTCCGAGGCAATCCTCGAGACGACCTGCGGATCTATTCCGAAAGCGCCGTCGCCGGCAAACGCCTCACCGCTCAGCTTGAGCAGAACCCGTTTCCATTTTGGCTTCCCTGCACTCACTAGTCTTCGCCCTCACCTATCACCCAACACCTCTGATTACGTATTTACGAAGTCTCTCCTACCCGATACCTGGCGAAGCGCCTGACCACTATCTTCTCTCCGAGCTTCGCGGCCTTCTCCTTGATGAGATCGCCGATCGTTACGTCCTCGTTCTTGATGAACGGCTGGTCCATCAGCACGACCGTGGAGAAGAACTTCTCCATTCGCCCCTCGACGATCTTGGGGAGCGCGGTCTCGGGCTTGCCCTGATTCAGCGCCCACTGCTTGTGGATCGCTCGCTCCTGCTCCACCCTGTCCTCAGGGATGTCTTCCCTGGTAACGTATTCCGGCTGGCTCCAGGATACCTGCATTGCGATGTCTCGCGCCATTTCCTTGAATTCACCCGTGTTCGCCACGAAATCGGTCTCACAGTCGAGCTCCACCAAAACACCGATCTTGCCGCCGGTATGGATGTAGCTTGAGATAGTGCCTTCGGTCGTCGCCTTGGCCTCACGCTTCGAAAGGACAGCCGCGCCTTTCTCGCGCAGAATCGCGGTGGCTTTCTCTATGTCGCCGCCGGCCTGCTCCAGCGCCCTCTTGCAATCCATCATGCCGGCGCCTGTTTTTTCTCTCAATTCCTTGACAGTACCCGCCGTGACAGCCATCGTTCTACTTCTCCTCCTCTTCGTCTGGTTCGACCCCGAATTTCTTGGCGATGTCTTCGGCGTCCTCGATCTCCGGCTCTTCCGCAGCCAATTCGAGTTCCCCGTCAAGCATCACGAGGTCCTCATCTGCGATGGCTTCGATGCCCTCGGGCTTCTCCTCTTCCTCTTCCTCAGCGCCTTCGCCTTCCTCCACCTCGCCTTCCTCGACCTCGCCTTCGGTTTCGACCTGTCTTACCTCGACCACTGCCTCGGCGATCTTGCTCGTGATGAGCTTGATGGCTCGGATGGCGTCGTCATTGCCGGGGATGGGATAGTCAATCTCGTCCGGGTCGCAGTTTGTATCCACGATCGCGACAATCGGAATATCGAGCTTCCTGGCTTCCAGAAGGGCAATCCGCTCTTTCTTCAGGTCCACGATGTACACGACGCCCGGGAGCTTCGGCATCTCCTTGATGCCCCCGAGGTTTCGCTCCAACTTGTCCATCTCATCCCGAAGCTTGGCAGTCTCTTTCTTGGGGAGCTGCTCGAATATGCCGTCCGCCTCCATCTTTCCGAGTTCATTCAGGCGTCCGATCCGTCCCTGGATGGTCTTCCAGTTAGTCAGCATTCCGCCAAGCCAGCGCTGATTTACCCAGTACATGCCGCATTGCTTTGCGCTCTCCATGATGGAGTCCTGAGCCTGCTTCTTCGTACCTACAAAGAGGATAATCTCTCCCTCGGTAACCGCATTCTGGACGAATTCACGGGCCTCTTCGAAGAGCTTTAGGGTCTGGTGGAGGTCAATGATGTAGATTCCATTTCGGCCGCCATATATGTACCTCTTCATCTTGGGGTTCCATTTGCGGGTCTGGTGGCCGAAGTGAACTCCCGCCTCGAGGAGTTCCTTCATCGTCAACGAACTCAATTTGCGATTCTCCTTTCAGGTTTTGGTTCGTCCCCCCTCTTCATCCCTCAGCCTGATCCCGATATTCATCGGGACACCTGAACTGAAGTCAGAGAGGGTGTGTATTCGCCTGGTCGCCTCTGGCGGCTCAGACGTTGCAGTATAGCACGAATGGACGCAGATGGTCAATGGTCAAGGAGGCCGGCCATACTTCATCGGCCATGGACCCTTGACCATTGACCATTCGGCTGCTTGCCTATGCTCTCCGCCATGGGCCGGGGATATCCGGGAAACGGTCCCAGGGCGCAGGATAGTGGGTATACCTGGAGACGGCCCAGAATCCACCGCCGAAAAGGAACAATATGATGCCAACTATAAGGATTGGAAGTCCCCGCTGGTCGCCTCTGGAATATGCGATTCCACCGAGGATAGCTGCGACCGGCCCGAAGATCCATGCGCAACAGCAGCAGCTCAGTAAACTAAGGCCGGCGAACACCCACCCCAGGATGATGAGAGTATTGGTATTGGTATCCGAGGGCGGCGGCGGGCCGGGTTCAGGCATCGGCGGTTGGACCGCCTCAGGCGGCGGAGTAGGCTCCGGCGTGATCGGCGACTGCTCAGGCTGCTCGGGCTCGACCGGCTGCTCTTCTGGTTTTTTCTCCTCTTCCATAAACGCTCCTTATTTCGGCGCGGGGACAGGGAACGGGAACTTTGGCTGGTTCCCCGGCGCAAATATCTCCGGATGCTTAGCCATGAAGCTTATGTAATAGGCCATAGCGATGCCAAAGACGATCAGCATCACAACCGCCAGCACAATGATCCATGTGCCGATGGGATTGCCCCTCTGCAGAACAATTATCCCCATGATGATCGCCACAATCCCAAAAATAGGGCAGCAGAACAATCCGAGCACCGCAAAGATGAACCCCAGGATCACCAGCACGTTTGACCCGCTATCGGGCAGCCGAGCCGGCGGATATAGTGGCGGCTGGCCAGGTGCAGGCGGCGGAATCGGTGTCCCGCCCGGCGGCGGCTGTGCCTCCGCACGAAGCGCGCGTCCGCATTGCCAGCATGTGGCACTCGTCGGAAAGTTGCTCGCCCCGCACTGCGGGCAGGGAATCCTATCGGTAGTTCCGCTCATGGCGTCCCCCTGAAAACGTTTGCTTATTATTCGTCCAACAGTATATGATGTCCTTCTTGACATGCCGATAGGAAAAATGGGCCTGGGTGGCGAACTGTTCTATATGGCCGCGCCCAGATTAGACAAGAACGAAGTCCGAAAGTGGCTCGAAGGCCAGAAGGCAGCAGAGCGGGAGATCGCACGGGAACGCGCTCGCTATCTCCGGAACCTTACTCCCGAAGAATCCTGGCGAATCTACCTCTCGCTTAAGGAGATCAGCCCCGATGATCCTCATGCCGGCCCTTCCCCGATGCTCATGGCCGTCCGCAAGGTCCTAAAGAAATACGCCGAGAGCAAGGAGAAATCCCTATGAGCCTCCTGGATGCGGTTGCTGAACTAGCCGAGTTTCTGGAGGCCGAGGGAATACCTTATGCGGTTATCGGCGGACTTGCGGTCCAGTATTGGGGTGAATCGCGGACCACAAGAGATGTGGATATAGTCGTTTTGGTTCCTCCGGATAAGACAGACCGTTTCCTTGAGCGTGCGGCGGGTAGATTCCATCCAAGGATAGCTGATGCCGTGTCCTTCGCCAAGCAAAACAGGGTGCTTCTGCTTGAAGCCTCCGATGGGACCCCGGCTGACATAGCTCTTGGTATTCCCGGCTACGAGGAAGAGGTTCTCAGGAGGGCAGTTACAGGCTCAGTAAACGGCTCGCGTCCATTCAAGATCATCAGCGCCGAAGACCTCATAGTTCACAAGATTCTGGCCGGCCGCCCTCGCGATCTAGAGGATGCCGAGCGGATTCTAGTCCGCCAATGTCAGCATCTTGACCCTGACTATGTTAGGAAATGGCTGGAAGCCTTTGCTCAGATCATGGAAGACCGAGACCTGACAGGGGAATTCGACTGCATACTTAGCAAAGCTGAAGCTGAGCAAGCCTAGCGAACCAGCAGCAGTATCCTCATCCCCCCGAATAAGAACAGGATCACCGTTCCCACAATGGCGATCAGGCCCAGGCGGGACTCGGCCCATTCCAGCAGGCGGACTTGCCGACCCGTCGCCATCTGATAGACGGATAATACCCACCAAAGGATGAAGATTCCCATGAAAAGCGGGAGGAGGGGGTTGAAGAGCATGGCATTGCGGAAGTCCATATGCGTGAGCGACACCATTGATCTCGTCATTCCGCAAGTGGGGCATGGCAGACCGGTGACATGATTGAAGATACATATCGCCGGAAGACTATCCCAGGGGAGAACCCTCGCAGCCAGGATAATGGCCGGCAAGGACAAGGCAATGCAAGCATTCCGAATAGTGAACGCTGAACGCTGAACGGTGAACGGTCTACTAATCATTCGGCCAATCAACCGGCGTGATCTTCATCACTTCCAACTCATCAGACGGGTCTGACCGGAGCTCGATTGAGAGATTCACCGCGAACTGCCTCATGAGCGTAAGCTCCCTGAGCGCCTGAGGAATGAACGGTGGATCCCAGTTTTCCTCGATCGCCAGCATCGCCGAATCGAGGTCCTCCACAGCCTTGTCCACTGCATCCGCCGACTCCGCGAGATTTCCGCCATTCTTATGCGCGTTCACCGCATTCACCAGCTTCGGGAAGAGGCACAGGACGGCCTTGATGCGCAGGCATTCGGTGATGTAGAGGTCGCGCATCTTCTCCGTCCCTGGCACCCATAAGCCCGGGCGAGAGAAGATATCGAGCGCCTTCTGAGTATAGCCCGCGATCATGTTCAGGAAGCCCAGGATGTTCAGCGGGTTGCCGGCAAGCTGCGAAATGAGAAGTTGAGGGTAGTTCGCCCGATGATTCGCGTCCCCCTCCCAGTTGGCATACAGGTACACATAGTCGAACAGCCTAGTAAGGAAGTTGAGCATCCCCGGCCCGGCGGTGAGATCATCGAAGTAGCCGAATGCCTTCAAGCCCTCCCGATACCGAGCGCCGAACAGCAGGCGGGCGTACCTTGCCCGGAAAGTGCCTACATCCGGCCAATTCTCCGAGTTCCAGGATTTCGCCGCCAGCAGCGCATAGTGCTGATGGAACGAGGGATGCCAGACCCCATAAGCCTCCGTGCCCTCGGCCCGCTCCTCGACGCCCTTCTCGACCGCCAGGAAGCAGTTATTGAGATAATTCTGGTAGTTGACCCAGTAGAAGTATCCCGTCATCGGCGTGACCCAGCGCCGGAGCCCCAGCTCGGGCATCGTCGTGCTGAAGAAGTCGGCATACTGCCACCAGTGGAGGATGACATTCTCCTTCAGGCCGGCTTCCTCGAACCGGCGAACGAGTTCCTGGTTCATCTTCCCGCCGCGAGCGAAGTGATCGTGCCACATGCCGATGTTGTTGATTCCCTTTTCCTTGAGGTGGGTCGCCAATCGGACGGCATACTCCACAAATCGGTCTTCGGGAGTCGTCTTCTTGCAGTCGGGGCACTCACACCAGGGATCGATCCGCAGCAGGGGCGTGTCCTCATTCATCCCCACGAGCGGGTAGACCTCGTCCAAGCCGATGTGGAACATGTCAACCCCGTTCGGCAGCAGATACCGGTCGCATATCTCGTCGAAGATGCCGAACATGACCTCGAATGTCGCCGGGCTGCTCATGCAGAAGCCGTACTTCTTCGGAGTACCGTCCGCGAACTTCGCCGATGTCTCGGGGTAGTTCCTGGGGATCTGGGTATTGTGCCCCGGCGTGTTGAAGTGCGGGCGAACGATGACCCCCTTGGACTTCGCGTACTTGATGATCTCGCCGAACAGGTCCTCTTCATACATCCGCGGGACGTACTCTAGACGGATATCCTTCTTCTTCGAGGGCGAATAGTAATTCACCAGCTTGGGGGTCTTGAGCTTGGGATATTTCTTGATCGGGACGAGCATCCACTCGGAGATCTTGCCGTCGTACTGGGCGGGCCAGTTATTATAGAGGCCGATGCTGATGATGTTCATGCGCATGGCCGCGAGAGTATCAATCGCCTGTTTCCACTCATCGAGGGTCATGTTGTCCGGCCCCCAGCGGCACTCGACATAGATACCCCGATAGGCCATGTCCGGATAGTCATAGACCGTGACCTCGGGGATTACTGCATCTTCGCCCTCGGTCTCCACTATTCCGGCGAGCGTGCGAGCGGCATATACCAGTGCCTGGGGAGTCCTGCCAAGGAGGACGATGTCATTCCCCAGGAATTCGATCTCGTAGGCCTGTTCCTGGTTTATCTGCTTCCCGGCAATTCGTCCGCGTTCCACCAACCGGGCGAAGAGGGCCGGGCCTTTGGGAGTGCAGAGGAAGATTCCCGCGAGCGTGGTGACTTCGTTCTCGGAGACAACGGCGTCGGCAGGATAATTGATCGCTCGGCGAACGATCTCTGCGGCCTCGAGGATGAGCGGGTCTGCGCCCTCGGCAACTACGATCTGATATGACGGCCTCCCGCCATCGAACAGCGGCACGTTCTTGCCGTGATACTCAATCCGCCTGGGCTTGAATAATGGGTTCACGTCCTCGTCCTCAATCTTATACTCATACTCTTACTCATGCTGCCGCTTCACCCAAGGTGGAGTGATGGAGTACTGGAGTGACGGAGTATTGGGCCAATCGTCTTCTTTTATAAGCGCGGACAGTTTGTATTCCGCCATTGATCTCACCAGCCTTCAAGGGTTACCGCCAATATACCATTCTACCTCTTCGGGGTCAAATGCATCGAACATTCGCTCAATCCCTCCGTCTCAGGTATACTAGGGTGGAAAGTCACATGCACCATATACGCCGGACATCCATAGTTTTCCTTGCGATCATTGCCTTCGCCGCTTGTCTTGCCACTCAACCCGACTTTTTCCGCCTTGGGTGGGATAAGGCGACCAACCCGTATGAGCTCCCCGACTGGTTCGAGGGTGCAGATGTACAAGCCAAAGCAGACGGATGACTTCCCCAGCTACAACCCGCCTCCTTCGCCGATTGATGGTGTGGAGATCATAATCAAGGGCAAGCTGCCGGACAGGATATTCGAGGCAGTAAGTGGAAAACAATTGAAGGCCGAGCCGATCGAGGGTGGATACAAGGTCCGAGTCCCCGAGTTCGGCCAAATTTCCCTGGTGGTGATAATGTGAGATACATAGTGCTCCTTCTGGTTCTTCTGCAAACGTCCGTTGCTCATGCGTTGGTGAGCGTAGGCCCATCCCCTAATGGATATGTCATTCCCACGAAACAGCTCGTCCGCCCCGCCGGGCAGGTCCTCGAATTTGGAGGCCGGCCTGTGGACATGGCGCTCTCACCGGATGGGTCAGCCCTCTATGCCAAGACCAACCGGTCGCTGCTGGCGGTTGACGCGAAAAGCTGGAAGATTCGCAAGGAGCTGCCATACGAGGCCGGGGCCAACTCCATGCACGGCATCGCAGTGAGCAGAGATGGCTCTCACGTTTACGTGACGACTGTGCCGGATCAACTCTTGCAGGCCGATGTGGGGGAAGACGGCACTGTCACCTGGGGACGCAAGATTATATTGCCGGGCCCTGGAGGCAAAGACCGTTCGACGCCATGCGGAATCGCCGTATCCCCGGATGGAGCATCTGCACTCGTCTGCCTGTCTCGCAACAACTCACTCGGCCTGGTGGATCTGACCCTGGGCCGATTGGTGAAGGAGATCCCGGTCGGCGTCGCGCCCTATGAAGTGATCCTCTCGGCGGACGGTACCATAGCCTACGTCTCCAACTGGGGAGGCCGTCAGGCCAGGGCTGGCGAACGCACCGCCGGTTCCTCAGGTACTCCAGCTCTGGTAGATGAGCGCGGCGTCGGATGCAGCGGAACGGTTTCGGTCGTTGATCTCAAAGAGGGCAATGAGGAGGCAGAGATCATCACCGGCCTTCACCCGTCTGGCATGGTAATGAGCGCCGACGGCAGGACGCTCTATGTCGCCAATGCGAACTCAGACACGGTCAGCGTCATTAATGTGAAAGCTAAGCAGGTTACAGATACGATTGAAGTCCGACCTGTTTCCTCACTCCCATTCGGCAGTGCGCCTAACTCCCTTGCCTTGAGCAAGGATGGCAAGGAGCTTTACGTCGCGAATGGCGGCAATAATGCAGTAGCCGTTGTGTCATTGGGGCGGCAGAACGCGATCAACGGTTTCATTCCCGCCGGCTGGTACCCCGGAGCGTTAGCGACCGACGGCATGAACCTTTACATTGCCAATGTTAAGGGCTTCAGATCTCGAAACAAGCCCAAGGATGCCCACGGATGGTCGGTCTACTGGGCCCTTGGCTGCCTGAATAAGGTGGCAATTCCCGATTCAACGACTCTCGAGCGTTATACCGCCCAGGTGAAATCCGACGCCCGACTGCCGCAGGTCCTTCGCGCCATGGAGAAGGCTCAGTCGGGAGTGAAGCCCGTGCCGGTACCCTCGAATGTCGGCGAGCCCTCGACCATCGAGCATGTTGTTTATGTCATCAAGGAAAACCGCACTTACGATCAGCTATTCGGGGACATGCCTAGGGGAAACAACGATCCGAGCCTGTGCGTTTTCGGGAAGGAAGTCACCCCGAACCACCATGCCCTCGCGGAGCAGTTCGCCTTGCTGGACAACTTCTACTGCAACGGCGTCGTCTCAGCGGACGGTCATCAGTGGGCGACGCAGGGATACACGACCGATTACATCGAGAAGCAGTTCGGGGGCTGGGGACGCAGCTATCCGTATGAAGGGGATGACGCGCTGGCATTCGCGTCCTCGGGGTTCATTTGGGACAACGTGCTCCTCCACGGGCTTTCGTTCCGCAATTATGGTGAAATGGGCGCAGGCAGGACCGATCCAAAGGATCTCTCTTATGAAGACATCGAGAAAGGCAAAGCCGAGCTCTCATCTGAGTACCGGGTCGAGACGCTCAAGAGTTACAGTTGTCCGGATTATCCGGGATGGAACATGCGGATACCCGACTCCGCCAGGGCCGGTTCCTTCCTGCGCGAGTTCAGGGATTATGAGAGGAAGGGCGAATGGCCGGACTTCACTATAGTGTATCTGCCAAACGACCATACGAGTGGCGCGTCACCCGGACTGCCGACTCCCAAGGGATATCTGGCCGCCAACGATCTCGCTCTCGGGCAGATAGTGGAAGCAATTTCGAAAAGCCAATTCTGGCCGAAGACGTGCATCTTCGTTGTGGAAGACGACCCTCAGGCGGGCTTCGATCATGTGGACGGGCATCGGTCAATCTGCCTGGTGATCAGCCCTTACACGAAGCATGGCAAGGTGGTCAGCGAGTTCTACAACCAGACGTCGGTGCTGCATACAATGGAGCTTATCCTGGGAATCCCGCCGATGAATCAGATGGATGCCATGGCCCCGGTGATGAGCGACTGCTTCACAAGCACGCCCGACCTGCGGCCGTACACCTGTTTACCGAATCTGATCCCGCTCGACCAGACGAATCCCACGACTGTCGGATTGGATGGCCGCCGGTTGGAGATGGCGAATCAGACCTTGAGCATGCGCTTTGATCAGCCGGACAGGATTGACGATGACACGCTGAACCGCATCATCTGGAACTCGGCCAAGGGCGTGCATTCACCTTACCCTGCCGAATGGGCAGGCGCCCATGGGAGAGGCTTGAAGGCGCTGAAGCTCAGATTGGACGGAGAGACTGATGATGGATAGCTACCGTTCCGTCCAAGACCGCCCAATCGAGGTGCATGTGTTCGGCTCCGGCCCGAAGACCGTGCTCGTCATGGCTGGGGTACACGGCGATGAGACCTCGGGAGTGGGAGTGGTGAGATCACTCGTGTCAGACGTGTCGGGCCTGTCTGACTTGTCGGACCGGATTGTGATCATGCCCCTCGTAAACCCGGACGGCTACGAGGCAGGCACCCGCCAGAATGCCAACGGCATTGACATCAACCGCAACTTCCCCACCAAGGATTTCGGCGCCCGCCCGAGGAAAAAGAGGTTCTTCGGCGGAAAGGTCGCCGCCTCCGAGCCCGAGACCCAGGCGATCATGGGAGTGGTGAAGGAGTACAAGCCCCGCCTGATCATCTCGCTCCACGCCTCACTGGCGTGCGTGAACTACAACGGCGCTTGCGTGCGAATGGCCCGGCGGATCTCCAGGGCCACGGGCCTCCCGGCGAAAGGCGACATCGGCTACCCGTGCCCAGGCTCCATGGGGACTTACTATGGCGGCGAGGGACGAGTGCCGATGATCACCCTCGAACTACCCAAGGACGGCTTCGAGCCGTCCGACTATGCGAAGGTTCTGCTTCAGGTATTGGGAATATGACCAGCATCCTTGTCCGAGCGGCCATCGAAGAAGACATCCCCAGAGTTGTCGAGCTTTGGGAGCGGTTCATGACCGAGGAGCAAGACGCCGTTCCCGATGCAGACCCGCAAAGCGCTCGTTCTGGTTGGACTGAGAGGCTTCGGAGGCAGATCGAGCGCAGGCATGTCTTTGTCGCGCTTCAGGGACAAACCGTAGTGGGGTTTATTGGGTGGACGAACACCCACCTAAAGAACCGCCGAGTCCAAACCTTGCTTCAGCGAAAAGGCTTTCTGCCTTTGGAGGGATTTGGGATACCGCGATCGTACGATCAGTTATACTATCGGAAGCCTTTCGATAGTCAGCGTTGACGGTACTCGGCTCATCCTTTATACTCTGCTTATGAAAAAAGCAAGGGCAAAAGGCAAAGCGGCCCCAGAGAGCCGGCGACCCAGGATCAGCCTCTCGGTCCGGGCCTCCGCCCTGATACTCGTCGGCATAACCATCATGTTGCTGCTCCCGTTTGCCGGGAAAGCCTTCAACATGGATGACCCGCTCTTTATCTGGTCGGCCAAGCACATCCAGAGTCATTTCGCCGATCCCTACGGCTTCGATGTCAACTGGTATGGCAAGCTCCAGCCGATGTGGAAGGTGACGAAGAATCCTCCGCTGATCTGCTACTACATCGCCCTGTGGGCATTCGTAGTGGGCTGGAGCGAACTGGCGCTGCATCTGGCATTCCTAATCCCCGCGATCGCATGCACCCTGGGGATTTACTTTCTTGCCGCCAAGTTCTGCTCCAGGCCCTTTGAGGCGGCGCTTGCGGCAATTCTGACGCCGGTATTCCTACTTTCAGGAACGATGGTGATGTGCGACGTGCTGATGCTGACATTCTGGGTATGGGCGGCGTACCTGTGGATTCGGGGAACGGAGGAGAATCGTCATGGGCTGCTGGCCCTCTCAATGGTCCTGGTGACCCTCAGCGCGCTCACCAAGTACTTCGGCATAGCTCTGATTCCCTTGCTCGCGGCCTACTCGATTGCCTCGAAGAAGCGGCCTTTGTGGGCGATCCACCTGCTGATACCAATCGTGGTCCTCGCGGCTTATCAGTTCGCCACCAAGTCACTCTACGGCCATGGACTGCTCTCGG
Organism: Armatimonadota bacterium; assembly: GCA_035686805.1. Lineage (GTDB taxonomy): Bacteria > Armatimonadota > UBA5829 > DTJY01 > DTJY01 > DASRZD01. The sequence goes on along the minus strand of DASRZD010000529.1, from coordinate 1,447 downwards.
ATGCAGGGCAATACGGCGCATGGTATCGTTCACAGGCGAGTACCGGTGGATTGCCCAAGTTCATGACCGGGCTGGCATTCACCGGCGGCTGCATCCTTACGGCGCTCTTCTGCGCCCCGCTGCTGTGGAAGCGCGCGGGTCTGATAATCGGCTTAGTCATCGCCGGACTGGCCTATGGCGTCTTCATGCCTCTTCGCTTGTTTCATGAAGCGGAGGGATGTGCGACATTGCAATTGGCCTTGCTCTTCACCGCGGGCACAGGGGTTCTGACCCTCGCGGTTCAGGATTTCATCAAACGCCGGGATGCCCTCTCGCTGACTCTGCTTCTCTGGATAATAGGGACCTTCATCTTTGCCAGTGTGCTGAACTGGTCGGTCAACGGTCGCTCCATCCTGCCGATGGCGCCCGCGGCGGGAATCCTGATTATGCGACAGATCGAGAAGAGGAAAAACATCTCTTGGCATATCTACATCCCGCTCGCATTGGCCGCCCTCGCCTCGGTCCTAATCGCTTCCGCCGACTACCAGCTTGCGGGAAGTGCTCGAAAGGCTGCTAACCAGATCGCCGAATCCTATGGCAGCGAAGGCCGGGACATCTGGTTGCGAAGGTCACTGGGGGTTCCAGTACTACATGGAGTCGAAGGGCGGCAAGCCTATCGTCTTCAAGAGTTTCAACCCGAAGAGCGGCGACATAGTCGTCATCCCGTCGAACAACACAAATGTGCTCGTCGAAGACCCGGGTGTGCCGCCGCTCGAGGTGTTGCCCGTCGACTCGCCTCTGAAGCTGGCGACGATGGTGAAAGAGGCAGGCGCGGGCTTCTTCTCGGACACCTGGGGGCCTCTTCCGTTCAGAATTGGCCCCGTGCCCACAGAATACTACGGCGTCTTCGAAGCTCCCTAGTCCGCTAACTCCCGAAGCATCTTCCCCGCCTCATTAGCGATCTGCACTCCCGCCGATGGCTCGAGGGTCGCCGAGAGGATCGGCATCGTCTCGTAAGTCCCCGGGTAGAACGCATCCAGGGTCGGGATGTAGCCAAAGGCGGCATTCGCGAGTTCGGCGATGAACGTCTGATCGAACGGCGACCATTGCTTGATGTTCAGCCCATACTCGACGAAGTACTCGCCCGGAATCCCCACGACCGCCGTGTCCCCAATCCGGATCGCCTGAACCTCCACCGCCGCCGACTTCCCATCGAGCTCATAGTTGGCGATCAACTCAGCCTGGGCCTTCTCGAAGTCATTGGGCTTGGCCTTCTTGCGAGTCTCCTCGGCCTTTGTCTTCAACTCCTCGGTCAGCGGATGATACTTGATGGGCAGTTTCCGGCTGATCGAGCCCAAGTCATTGCAGCCCATCGGCTGAGAAAGCTCGGATGCCGCCAAAGTCTTCCCCGCCAGAACCCTCGACAGGCGCATGACTTCTTTCGGCCCATTCTGATTCACCGAGTTGC
>DASRZD010000528.1:0-12834 GCA_035686805.1 Armatimonadota bacterium | reverse complement strand
CGCGATGGGCGCTCAGCCGCTGATGTGTTTGACCTACACGCCGGCGATACTGGGCGGAGGCATCAACCCGCCGAACGACCTCCACCTCTGGCATGAGCTTATCTACCGATTGGTGAGGCACGTCAACGTCGAGCGCAAGCTCGGGGTGGAGTACTGGGAGATATGGAACGAGCCGAACCTCAAGAACTTCTGGAGCGGCAGCATGGAGCAGTTCCTCGAACTCTATGCCGTCACCGAGAAAGCCGTCATCCGCGCGGATCCCACCGTCAAGTTCGGCGGGGCGGGCTACTACAGCTTCCCCAAAGAGTGGGTTCGCCCCGTGATGGAGCAGGCGAAGGCAAAGAACCTGCGCATGGATTTCCTTTCCTGGCATGTCTACAACGACGCCGGCCTTGGCATAATCAACCAGGTGAAGACCGCCCGTGCCTGGTGCAAAGAGCTTAGCATGAACCCCGAGCTTATCATTGACGAGTGGAACTACTACCCCATCTTGAGGGAGGGCCATGACGATCACAACGGCGCGGTCTATATCGCCGACCTCCTGTGCACAATGACGGCACTCGGCATTGACCATGCGCCGTTCTTCGAGATCAAGGACGGCCCGAATGAGAAGCGCTACTGGGGGCGATGGGGGCTGTTCACCGCGGACCACCATCCCAAGGCTTCATACTATGCTTTCCTGGGGTTTGCCCACATGGAGGGGAACCGGCTTCAGTTCATCGGCAGGAAAGTCATTGATCTGGCTGAGAACGTCAACGGGGGCAAGGCAAAAGTCGGCGGGATGGCGGTCGGCAAGGGAAACCGTATGGACATCGTCCTCTTCAACACAAGCCTCCTGCACGACCAATCGGTTGATCTCAGCGTCTCGGGCCTGGGGAGCTTGCCCGTCAAGGCGCAAGTATTTCTGATTGACGAGACTCATTCTAACCCTGCGCTAACCGGCCGCGAGGAAGGCCTTGAGCAGGTAGACGAGCAGACGCTCCATCCGGAAGCCGGCATCGCTCACATCCAGGTCTCCCTGCCCAAGCGCTCAGTTGCATTCATCCGCATGTGACACGAACAAAAGATCGGCGGCCGGTACTTCTCCGGCCGCCGATCTCATTCAACAGTCGTCTACCACCGTCTAATTCAGTTTGTTGGCGAGTTGATCTCGCGCGGACTGAAGCACGTTGATGTCCCTTGTCCAACTGGTGTAGCTGGTAGTTACCGGCGAGACGATGGAAGTCACGGCCGAGCGGCCGGACTTCTGTTCCAGCATCCACATCTTCTGATAGTCTTCGAGCCCGTCGCGCATGAGCTTCATGCGGATCGAAGCCACCGGCCCATCAATGCCGACCTTGTTGCCGGGGTACATCAGGATTCCTTCCCCATATATTGCCGCCTCCAGCGGATACTGAAGGTCGGTCCACGGGTCGCTGGTGTACTTCCAGTAGATGGTATCCCAGTAGAGGAATCCGGTAATCCCTGCATTGTAGTTTTGCCAGAACACCATCGGATATGCAGTGGTCGGCTGATCCAGGTAGATCTGCGCCCATTGCTGTCTGGGCACGCCATAGCAGTAGTAGCTCCACAAGGTCTTGTTGTCCATCGCCTTCAGCGTACTGAGATTCGACGATGAGAGATAAGAGGTCACGGTGCACCAGACATCCAGGTAGTTCTTGAGAGTCGAGAACGGGTTGCTCCCGTCCTTGGTCGCAGTGATGGAGCACTTTGTCCTCGCACTCGGATCTATACCGTGTATGAAGTTGCTCCGCTGAATGATGGTGTTCAGGTTATCGCTGGAGCGAGGCTCATCCCATACCTTGAAGTAAGCCTTGTCGTACACCCCAAGCGATTTCACCTTGTTTATGCGATCGCGAATCGCCTGGTCCGAAATCCACTCCCAGGGCATTTCGAAGCTCGTCACTCGTGGATCGCGAAGATACTGATCTGCTTCGGAAGACATTATGTCCACAGGCAGGCTGTAAGCCGATAGACCGTGCTGCAGCCCCATCTCATAGTACTTCTTCTTCAGCGCATTGTGGGCCGCAGAATTCTGTGTGACATGGTGCTTGTCGGCGATATTGTCCCATCGCATGCCCATGCTCGTCTGGCTTTTCCACGAAGTCGGCAGTGTGAAGTCGTAGACATGCACAACATACGGCACATACGTGAGCGCCCCGCTGCTGTCCTTGATGGTTATGGTGCCGTTGTAGTCACCGGCAGAGGCATTGCTCGGCACATATACCTCGACCCATATCGGCTGAGTCTGCCCGGCGGCCAGGTTGTATGCGCCCCTATAAGGAGGCAGCGGATCGGCGTAGTCCTTATTCAGCGTTTGCAGCCGAATGTACCATGGCAGGTACAACGCCACGTTCGACGCCGCTATCTTGCCGGATGACGATTGCAGATCGCTCGCAGTCAGCGTAATCGAATTGATCTGCGATGAGCCTGCCCGCATCACGATCTGGAAGGATTCGTGCTCATTCTTCGCAGCCTTGATCGTAATGCTCTGAAGTGACTTTGCCGCGTCATCCTTGAACACTCGCTCCATCGATGACCTCGTCCACGCGGAATACTTCGGCTGCACCGGCGTGGGAGGTGGAGGCGGCGGAGGCGGTGGGGGTGGAGGAGGCGGTGGCACGATCTCGTCGCTTTCTACGTCGGTTGCCGACTCGACCCTGAGAACGTTGGCAAGAACGCTTCCCATCCATTCGCGCCCTACACATCCGGTGACTTTCACCTTCCCCGAAAGGGCAGCGGCGTCCGGACAGTAGACCCGAACGGTATTCTGGAGGTCGTCAACCAGTTTGAACCACCCGGTTGCAGATTGGGTTATAGTGCCGTCACACTGAATCAGCAAGCCTGCCAGTGCTGCCGTACCAATCACTGTCTGAATTGTGCTCTTCAGAGGCGCAATCACCGACTTCCCGCCTGACGCTGTCTGCACATCCGCGTTGATGACTCTTTCGCCGTTCAAAGTCGAGAGAGTGCCCTTCACGGCTACGGGTTGGCCCTCAGCAGGGCCGCTGCTGCTCATGATTCTGATCCCAGCCGTCTGATCGGGCTCTTCTATATAATATCCAGTCGTGATGGCATTCAAACTGCCGTCAAGCTCTCGAACCAGCTTTGTTCTCGGCTTGGCCGCAACTTGCACCACCGTGCCGTCGCTCTTTGAGGCGAGGTCGGCGATATCGGAAACAGAGACCACACCCACGGTTTCCAGGTCCACTCTGCCTACGCCGCGAAGATTCCAGCCACAACGAACACTCTCGTCGGTTACCAAACCCGAGGCGTCCCACCTGGAGGTGCTGAGCGGGCAGTTGTACCATTGCAGTGGATCGGATTGGCTCTTGACGAACGCAATCTCCGCAAGCGGAAGTATGCCGTCCACATCGCCTATCACCAGAGCGCCGTCATTCATGCACCACGGCCAACTTGTGCCGTCAATACGCGTGTAGCTCCAATTTCGATCACAGACATAGATCTTGGGATTGCGCTCTTTGCTCGCATAGAACGCAATCACCTTGCTGGGTTGATCGGAGTAGACCTGCCCTCCGCCGACCGGTACCCAGTCCGAGTAGCGAGTAGTGTGATCCCTGCCGGAGACGCCCGAACGCCATCGCATGTTGGAGCCGGATCTCCACCACACGAGATCGCCCTTGTAACCGCGACCCGATACGTCCACGGCGTAGGCCTTGTCCATCCAGCCCAGTGTGGTTCGGCCCGTGCCGTCCGGCCTTAGTGCGTATGCCGTTTTTGCCGTATTGGATTTGTAGATCATCGTGCCGACCGAGGTCCCGTTCGTCCGCACGACCGTCAACGGAACGGCATCACTCCGAGTGTGAGGCACTCGGAAATCGCATTCCTGGTCCCATTTGCCATCGCCTGGAATCTTGTAGTATCGGAGACCGCCATAGTTCATGCTGCTGTAGACCATGTCGTCTTCAAGACCATCGCCGTCTACATCAGCCAGGATGACGTTCTCCATGTTCTCGGTCCCGGTAAGGGTGATTTTGTCACCGGTAGTGGTGACATAGATTTGGTAGCAAGCGCCCGAATATGGGCGGAAGAGGATGATTGGATGGACTGTTGCCACCGCCATGGCGGCCAATGACAAGAACAGAATCGAGAGTGTCAACGTACTACGTAGTTGCGCGAATGCCCTTATAGCCGCAGACTGCCGGCTATTGTCGGTATACTTCATTACTTCCCCTTTCCTTTGCGCCGTCCGTCATCCCCAACTCACCTTTGCGCGTGCCCCGCGCGCTTCCCCATGCTTAATGTTAGGAAAGGGTAGATCCATAGGCATGCAGGATGATCTGGACGGCGTTTTACTGCTCTTGGAGCAATGCTCCCTGGGAAACGGCGGTCATACCGCCCGCACATTGAATGTGCTGACCAGTCGCTTTCTAACTGATAGTCATCACCTCCCTAATGGTTGAGCTTGTTCCATCGGTCTAAGACTGATTAAGCCAGCCTTATGTTCCCTACACAAGCATATTCTTCCACATCTACCCCTAGTATTGGCAGAACATTGAGTATTCACCAGTATTATGTCCCAGAATAACCAACAATACGATAGTACGTAAACTATACAATCAAGCGAGCAAAATGAATGAGTCATCCTTGCGTTGATTTTCCTGCCCAAATGGGTAGTCTGTACTCGATCACCTGAAAGGATAGATCCACTACATGGCGGTAGGTGACTCCGGTGGCGGCTTGAGTCTACGCTGCAATTTCTCCTGGACAGTCCTCGGAAATATTTTTTACGCGGGCTGCCAGTGGGGAATGATGGTCGTGCTCGCGAAACTGGGGAGCCCCGAGAAGGTGGGCCGGTTTGCGCTGGGATTTGCCGTGACGGCCCCGGTGGTAATGTTCGCGAATCTGCACCTCAGAGCAGTCCTGGCCACGGATGCAAAGAAAAGTCACCCATTCGGAGATTACCTTGCCCTGCGATCTGCGACGTCCGGACTGGCGATCCTGGTCATTCTGGGAATAGCGTTCATGTCCAAGTACGCTTTTGAGACGGCAATGGTCATCCTTGCCATCGGGGCGGCCAAGACGCTGGAAGCGCAGAGCGATATCTATTACGGCTTGCTGCAGCATCACGAGCGGATGGATCGCATCGCCAAGTCAGGGGTAATCAAGGGATCGTTGTCACTTGCCGCACTTGCCGCGGCTTTCTACGTTACCCGAAGCGTCCTTTGGGCATCGGTGGTGCTCATGGTCGTCTGGGGACTGGTGCTCATCTTCTATGATGCCAGGAGTACAAAGCTGGTTGTAAAGTTGATCCCCGATACAGTCCAGGCCGATCTCTGCCCACGATGGAAGCTCAGTCCGATGTTCAATCTCGCAGGCATTGCCCTTCCCCTTGGAATCGTGATGCTCTTCATATCTCTCAACGTGAACATCCCCAGGTATTTCATCGAGCGGTATCTTGGTGAGAATAACCTGGGTATCTTTGCTGCGATGACGTATCCCATGGCGGCGGGCACATTGCTGGTCAGCGCGCTGGCACAATCCGCGATCCCGAGGCTGGCGAAACACTATGCCGCCGGTGACGTGGCTGCATTCCGCACTCTGCTGGCGAAGCTGGTTGCATTCGGCCTTGCGATCGGTGCGGCGGCCATAATCACCGTGGCGGCGGCAGGCCGGTGGGCGCTGAACCTCTTCTACGGCCCGGAGTATGCAGCCCACAGCCACATCTTTCTCTGGATCTCCGTGGCCGCAGCCGTGTACTTCGTCCAGTGGTTCCTCGGCGACGGACTGACGGCCGCGAGGTACTTCAAGGTCCAGGCCCCATTGCTGGGGATCGTCACACTGGTTACCGTGCTGGCGAGCCTGTGGCTGATCCCGGCTCACGGTCTAATGGGAGCGGCTTTCGTCCTCCTGATCGGCAACTCGGTGCTCGCACTGGGGATTCTGATCGTGGACATCTATGCCATCGCCGCCCTCCAGAGACGAAAGGCGTAATGATGAGAGTTCTTCAGGCAGTAGGAGCGATGAATCGGGCGGGAGTCGAGACGTGGCTCATGCACGTTCTGCGCAACATGGACAGGAAGCGCATTGCCATGGACTTCCTCGTGCATACTGAGCAGCCCGGCGCATACGAGAACGAGATTTGCTCGCTCGGAAGCAAAGTCATCAGATGCCTGAACGCCCAAAACCCCCTCGCATATCGCCGAAATTTCGAAAGAGTAATCCGGGAACATGGGCCGTATGATATCATCCACAGCCATGTCCATCACTTCAGCGGCTTTCTTCTCAAACTCTCGCAGGGTGCGGGAATACCCGCGCGAATTGTCCAGAGTCATTGCGACACGGCTTACAGGCTGTCGGCCGCGGGGTCACTGCGACGCGCCTATCTCGGTATCTCCAGGCGCTGGATCAGTCGCTATGCGACCCTCGGCCTGGCGGTGAGCCGCGACTCGGCTAGCGACTTGTTCGGCCCTCGATGGGAGACCGATGATCGCTGGCGCATTTTCCGACTCGGATTCGATCTGACTCCGTTTCGCCAAACGACCGACCGTGAGGCTGTCCGCGCTGAATTGGGTATACCTGTGGATGCGTTCGTCGTCGGCCACATCGGCCGTTTTGGCGAGCAGAAAAACCATGCCTTTCTGACGCAGATCGCATATGAGCTCATCCGACTCGAGCCGCGATCCTACGTCCTCCTCATCGGCGAGGGACATCTCCGCCCGATGGTCGAGCGGCGGCTTGCCGAACTGGGGATTGCCCCGACGGATCGGGGTGCTCGCACTGGCGGCACGGATAAGGTCCTGCTCCTCGGGTCTCGGCCCGACGTGCCCAGGCTGATGCTCGGCGCGATGGATGCATTAGCGCTGCCGTCGTTGTTCGAGGGACTTCCGGTCGTCCTCATCGAGGCCCAGGCAGCCGGGCTGCCCAGCGTGATCTCGGACGTGGTCACGGACGAAGGTGACATAGTCAAGCCGCTGATCCGGCGTCTGCCGCTGAGCCGGTCTGCTTCCGACTGGGCCCAGGCTCTCCTGGATGCCGGACGACGTCGGCCTGTGGATCAAAGTCGGGCTCTGGAGCTTATGGAGCAGAGTCCATTTGATATCGGAGTGAGCCTTGCAGAGCTTATGAGAATTTATGAAGAGGTCAATCATGGTTAGCGCACTCGCCGTGCGGCCTGGGCTGCATCAATCGCACCCGGATATGGCATTCAGGCGCAGACTTCTGCATACGAAGACGGCTTTCTACCTGCTCTGCGGCTATCTGATCGTCCAGGCGTTCCAGATTCCACTGTTAGCCATCGGCCCATCATGGGCCCTGTGGCCGACGCTATCGGATGTCTTTGCCGGTCTTCTGATACTCGCCTATCTGGCGGACCAGCAGCACTTCAAGGTTATTTCCGGCGCCAACTTACAGATCCTGAGGAGCCTGACACTAATAACGTGCGCGACGCTCGCCGTTCTTATAGCAACTTACACCGTGAGGTTCGTGGCTAACGAGGTGGGCAATTCCCGAGCGGGCACCTTCGGCGTATTCCAGATCTACCGGCTGATTCAGTTCACGCTCATATTCCGTGTCGCCGCAGGAATTCCAATGACGCCGAAGCGACTCGCAAAGCTCTCCAAGGCTGCCGGAGCGGCACTGATCGCCGTACTCATAGGTCTTGCCGGCACATATTCCTCCCTTATCAGGACCAGTTGGCTGGTTGCCTTGCTGCCGTCCGACTTTAACACAGCCGGTCCGTGGGCCTATATGGCGCACACTCAGCTATATGACGTAGGTACAATCGGCTACAATCATGCCTACACTGCCATTCAGATCATGATGCTGCTTTCCCTGTATATGGCTCTCCGGGCCAAAGAGAATCGCACGATGGTAGTAGTGCTGCTGCTCCTGTCCCTTGGAGGAGTATTCCTTACCGGGAGCAGGGCAGGGATGGCGGCCATGGTTCTATTCGTGGCGGCGTACTTCATAAGGAAGCCCGGCATGCTGGCCATTGCCGTGGTCTTGACTGTCTTTCTTCTCGTCGGCGCTGGAAGCCTCATAGACAAACTCGACATCAATGTGAGCCAGACACTGCATCGTGAGGCGGCGCTGTCCAACCCTCTCGATCCCGGCAATCTCTCCGGAAGACAGGGCATCTGGCTGCTGTCGCTCGCATTCTTAAAGGTAGACCCCCTGCGCTGGGCAATCGGCGCGGGGCCCGGATCTGCGGCTCAGCTTGGCACGAACGCCCATATGCTGTTCCTTCATATAATACTCGAAAGTGGGCTGATCGGCCTGAGCATATTCGGATGGGTGGCTTACAATGTGCTCCGCCGTCTTCGCCGGCAGGGAGCAGTCGCCAGGCCCATCTTTTGGGTGACCGTGGCCTTCCTGATATCGTCCCTGACTCAGGAGACATTCTATCCATTACCATCCTTCGGGCATTTTCTAGGCTTATACTTATGTTCCCTGGCCATAATTCTGAACACCGGCGATAGGAGGCAGCCTCGTGCGGGTAACCATCGGAATCCCGTTCTACAACTCCGAGCAAACGTTCACTGATGCTATAAGGTCGGTCTTCGCACAAACCTACCAGGACTGGGAGCTCCTGCTCGTTGATGACGGGTCAACCGACGGTTCCCTGAATATCGCCCGCGCCATTGACGATCCGAGAGTGAGGGTCATCTCTGATAGCGCCAATCGAGGCCTTAACTACCGGTTGAACCAGATAGTCCAACTCGCCGAAGGAGAATACCTCGCCAGGATGGATTCGGATGACGTCATGCATCCCGAGCGCATCGAGAGGCAGGTAGCCTACCTGGACCGCAATCGCAAAGTGGATATCCTGGATTCCGGCGTCTACATCATTGACGGCGCGAACGAAGTCACCGGACGCAGGCTGACGGGACCTCTCGACGGCAGGTCGCTCTCGATGCTGAGGGCCGGCATGCTTTGCCATCCGGCAGTCATGGGTCGGATCGACTGGTTTCGCAGGAATCCGTATCACGAGGATTTCAGGGGGGCGGCCGAGGACTATGAGCTCTGGTGCCGCACCTTCCGCCAATCCACGTTCGCCCGGCTGGAGAAACCTCTCCTGTACTACCGTGATGGGCACAAGAACCCTCGCTCGCACCTGAGGTACTACCTCCATGCCATCCGTCTGCGACGCAAGTGTCAGCTCATGTACGGGCCTTCCATGGTCGGTTGGATTCCGACCATCATACTGATCATCCGGTCGGCCATCAAGGGCGAGGTATTCCGTGCGGCGACCTACCTTGGCTTCCAGCAAGCCCTCATCCGCAAGCGAAGCGCTCCTATCCCGGAGGATGAATACAAGTCCGCCATGGCTGATATCAGCGTCTCCCTTGCGACTCCGGTCCCGGGCCTGAATGCGGTTCACACCGGTCCGAAGATGAGAGTCCTGCATACTTCGACCGTGGCCTCGACCCTGTTCTTTCTCGAAGGGCAGACACAATTCATGAGATCGAGGGGGTTCGAGGTCGGTGCGCTCGCGTCTCCCGGCAAGGTCCTGGATCATCTCCATGAGCATGAGAGGATACCGGTCTACGGAGTGGAAATGCCTCGCCGGATCACGCCTATCCATGACCTGTTTGCCCTGAGGCGCATCTACCGAGTGATGCGCCGGGTTCGGCCGGACATAGTCCATGCCCATACGCCAAAGGGCGGATTGCTCGGGACGATCGGCGCATGGCTTGCCAGGGTGCCGATCCGCATATACCATATTCGCGGCCTGCCGTTCGTTACCGCGACGGGCTACAAGCGCAACCTGCTCACATGGAGCGAGAAGACATCATGCCGGCTGGCGACGCAGGTCCTGTGCGTCAGTCACTCCGTGCGCCAGTTATTGCTCGACGAGGGTCTCTGTCCCGAGTGGAAGGTCAAGGTGCTCCGTCACGGCAGCATGAATGGAATTGACGCGGAGCGCCTGTTCAACCCGGCGCTCATCGGGGCAAACGCGCGCACGGAAGTCCGATCGCAGTATGGAATTCCCGAATCGGCGGAGGTCATCGGTTTCGTCGGGCGGATCGTTCGGGACAAAGGGCTTATCGAGCTTGTGGAGGCATGGCGGATCCTACGAGAGAAATACCCCGATCTCCACATGCTCGTGGTAGGCCCATTCGAGCCTCAGGACCCCATCCCGCCCGAGACCGAGCAAGTGCTCAAGACCGACGAGCGCATTCACCTCACCGGCCTTCAGGAGGATATCCCGCGGCTCTACATGGCGATGGACATCCTCGCTCTTCCGACATACCGGGAGGGGTTCAACAATACTCTCCTCGAGGCGGCGGCGATGGAGATCCCTGCGGTGGCAAGCGCCGTCCCCGGATGCATTGACGTAGTCGTGGATGGCGTGACTGCCATACTCGTCCCTCCGAAAGACGGCAAGGCCCTCGCGGATGCGCTGGGCCGCTATCTGGACGACCCCGAACTGTGCCGCCGACATGCCCTTGCTGCCAGAGAGCGCGTGCTCCGCGATTTCCGGCCGCAGGACATGTGGGAGGTGATCTATCAGGAGTATATGCGGCTGCTTGGACGGGCGGTCGCAGCAGAGACTTCGGCAATGGTGGAGGCGGATTGATGGTCAAGCGAGCGTTGGACATAGTGGTTTCATTGATCCTGTTGATCGTATTCTCGCCGTTTATGCTGGTTCTCGCTCTCATCATCGCCCTTGACATGGGCTGGCCGGCAATCTTCCGCCAGAAACGCCCCGGCCTCCACGGCAAGCTCTTCACTATGTACAAGTTTCGCACGATGATCAGCGACGAATCGGTGGATGACATTTATCGCCTGACGCCCATCAGCTCCTTCATCCGGAATACGAGCCTCGACGAACTCCCTCCGTTGTTCAACGTCCTCAAGGGCGACATGAGCCTGGTCGGTCCGCGACCGCTCATGCCCCAGTATCTGACCCTCTATACTCCCGAACAAGGCCGCAGGCATGAGGTGAAGCCCGGCGTCACAGGGCTTGCCCAGGCATGCGGGCGTCGCAATCTCCCCTTCAGCAAGAGACTGGAGCTGGACGTTTACTATGTTGACCATCGCAGTCTCTGGCTTGATCTGAAGATCCTCCTTCTCACGATTCCGAGCGTGTTGTTTGCGCGAGGGGCAAAGGAACCTGGCGCGGAGGTGGTAGACGACCTTGGCCTGCTTGCCAGTTTGGATTCCCCGGATGGTGGGAAAGCTCCATAACGGTGAACGGAGATGATTCAAGCTGACGCCGACCGGTGGGAATACGGCTCGATCTTCCACTGGTTTCCCTATGAGCCACAGCAAGATAGTGTGCATCCCTGGGGTGATGACTGCGCATACTTCGGGTGCGGTCGTGATGCTCTGTGCGGCCTGCTATACCATGGCCTTGAGACTCGAGGCTGGAGGCGGCTGTGGGTGCCGACGTTCTTCTGCCAGGACGTCGTGCAGAGCTTCATTGATACCGGCATCGAGGTCCGGGCCTATCCCTACTGCGCCGAGGATGAGTCACCCCGGTTCGACCGAATTCAGTTCCGACAGGGCGACGTCCTCCTCCGCATAAATTTCTTTGGCCTCCACAGCTCCCTGCCGCTCGATGGAGTGGATCGGTCGGTGGTCGAAATCGTGGATGATCATACGCACGATCCATGGTCGGATATGGCCTGGCAAAGTGATGCTGACTGGTGCATGACGTCCCTCCGCAAGGTTCTCCCGATCCCGGATGGAGGCGTACTTTGGTCGCCGAAAGGGTATGAATTGCCGGATGAGCCTGAGGTCACCGAAACCCGTCGACTGGCATCTCTGGAGAAGATTGCGGCCATGACTCTCAAAGCCCTCTACCTGAACGGCCTGCCTTTTAGTCGGGATATCTACCGTCGGCTATCAGTGGCAGCGGAGAGCAACATCAACGACAGCCGGATATCGGGCATGCCCGAGTGGACCAAGGACCTTCTCGGCTGCTTCCCAGTGAATGAATGGCGGGCAAAACGGCGCAGTAACTTCAAGGCGCTCTCCGAGGCCCTCGAAGGCATACCCTGGCTCAAGGTTCTCCAGCCGGATGATGACAGGGCTTGTCCCTTCGCGGGGATCCTGGTATTCGATTGCCCGGGCCGGAGGAATCACGTTCAGCAGTCGTTGATCGAGCGACGGGTCTTTCTCTCCGTCATGTGGCCGCTCGACTCACCGGCGATCGAGGGCATCCCCGAGGAACACGCGGATTTCAGCCGCCGGATTCTCTGCGCTCCGTGCGATGTGCGCTATGGCACCGAAGAGCTGTTGAAGGTAGCGGGCCTCATCCGAGAGGTCGGAGAGGCGTACCAAGTGCGAACGGAGGTGGTTTGCGTTGGCAATCCTGGAGCGCATTGACTCAGCAGCCACAGATCATCCCGATCGCTGGATGGATATTCTGCACGAAGTGGGGGTATATGACTTCTATCATCTGCCCGCATATCAGCGCCTATCTGAAGAACAGGTCGGAGGCACGGCCATCCTGCCCATATTCCGATATGACGGCTATTCGATGGCCTTCCCCCTGCTGATTCGCAACATTGTTATTCCCGGCGTGAAGTCCGGCGATTATCGGGACGCCGCCTGCGTGCCGGGACTGACCGGGCCCGTGGCGTCGCACGACCCCATGCCTGAAAGGGTCAGACATAATCTGATCTGGCAGTTTCAGGAATTTCTGAAGCGAAATCGGCTGGTCAGCGCCTATAGCCGCCTTCACTTTCTGTTCGGTCAGGAAGCTTTTCTCTCCGGGTGCGGCGAAACCATCGAGGAGGGTATAGAGATCACGCTCGATTTCACCGTTTCGCCGGAAGAGCACTTCGCCGGCTACCGCAGAACTCATCGCAAGAACCTTGAGAGGCTCTGGTCCATGGGATTTGTCTGCGAGGAGGTTGGGAC
>DASRZD010000527.1:0-3540 GCA_035686805.1 Armatimonadota bacterium | reverse complement strand
ATGCTGGGCGACGCTCACCGATATCTGCTCGACCTTGCCCTCGTGCAATCCCGGCTGCTGAGGCCAGCTATCCAGCCAGGCCCACTTATCCCGGCCGTCGCCGAACCAGCCGTTCGGATCATGCCATGCCCATGACTCGCGAAAGGTAAAGAAGTCCTTGATCGCCTGAGGCATGCCGTCCGGCTTGGCGAGGATAAGGGGTTTACCATTCCATTTGAACCAAAGCTCAGGGTAAAGGTTCTTCGCGTAGAACTCATCGTAGAGTTTCTGGACGGTCGCCTCCTCGTTCGAGTGGGCCATGAAACACATCTGAGGCGTTTGGATGCCCTCGCTGCGCATCTTGGTGAAGATCTCGCAGATCTTCATGTAGACCGGCGTGTAGGTGAAGGAGTTGGTCACATCGAGGATAATCGTGTCAATCCCCGCCTGGGTGAGCATTCGGCAGTGCCGCCGGATGACCCACTCGTCGGTGGAGACGTAGTAGCCGACCTCCGACTCGCCCCAGTGATGGAAGTGCTGCTCCGGGCCCCACTTCGGGTCGGTCGGGTTGGCGGCCACGATCTTGGTCATATCCCAGGGGCCGGTGGTCGAGTGCTGCCCGAGCCATGTGAAGTAGAATATGCCGACGAACTTGTCCTTCTTCGGCGGCCCGCACTCCTTGAATCCGGGCAGCCTCCGCCCAAGGGCATCGGTCGCAGTCCACCGATCGCCTCCCACGTCCCACTGAGAGGCCAGTGCATTGGCGATGAACGCCAACCCGAAGAATGCTGTCAGAAGCAAAGCCTTGCTCATGCGGCCCTCGATTCTATGGCTACTCGTCCTGAAACTCCTCATGCTCCAGATCGAATGGCGGAATATGCACCAGGAAGAGCCTGGCAATCTCATCGGTGTCATTGCGATAGCTGAACCAGTCGCCCTTGGGAATCAGCAGCAGATCGCCGGTGTTCAGCTTGATTTCCCGGCCTGCGACTCGGAACAGAACCGTCCCCTGGGTGCAGTAGTAAACCTTGTCACTTCTAATGGATCGTGCGGTCTGGTGGGATGCGCCTGGCGGCACTTCGATCTCCGCAAACGATGCGGTATCGATGCCCTTGGGGGTAAGCTCCCGTATGGTGAGGCCCCGGAAGTCGAATGGCTCGGCTTCCGGGTATCTGATGTGTGTCACGAGTGTTTTCCTGCTTTGCTCATGGACTATGCAAGCCGACTCAAACGATCGCATTTCGCATGACCTACCTCCATATTCGTGATATGTGCTGGATACCCTTCGCCTATCGGCAATCAATCCACCACTAGAGACGTTGAACGGTTGTGGTTGCGCGGCTCGTATCGGTTACCGGCTATCGTGGGGCGTCTGGGACTGATACGCAACCGTATGACGATTGACGAAACGAGCGGCGTAACCGATGGACGTAGAACGGTTGTTGCCCTAATCCAGCACATTCTGCTTCTTGAGGCATTCCATGATTTTCTCCACCGACTCCTCGACGGAGAGGTTCGCGGTATCCAGGCGGAGCTCGGGGCTCTCAGGCGCTTCGTAGGGTGAGGAGACACCGGTGAAGTCGGGGATTTCGCCGGCGTGAGCTTTGGCGTAGAGGCCCTTGATGTCACGCTTCTCGCAGACCTCGATGGGGCAGTCAACGAACACCTCGACGAACCGGTCGTCCCCGATGACCTCCCTCGCGCCCTCGCGGTCCTTGATGAACGGCGAGATGAACGCCGTGACCACGATCAGCCCCGCCTCGTTGAAGAGCCTGGCGACCTCCACCACCCGGCGAATGTTCTCGCCCCGATCGTCCGCCGAGAAGCCCAAATCGCGATTCAGCCCATGCCGGACGTTGTCCCCGTCGAGCACGAAGCAGGAATGTCCCTCCTCGGTAAGTTGCTTCTCGAGAGCATAGGCCAGGGTGGACTTCCCCGCCCCGCTGAGGCCGGTGAGCCACAGAACCGCCGGCCGCTGGCGAAGGATCTTCGCCCGATCCTCAGCCGCCACCTGCCCCTTAGTCCGAGTAAGATGTCTCTCCTCCGGGTGGATCGCCTCATACCGCCGCGAGCGGTCAATGATCATCCCCGCGCCGACAGTGAAGTTGCTGAGCGGGTCAATGACCACGAAAGCGCCGGTCTGCCGGTTGCGCTGGTACTCGTCGCAGAAGATCGGCCGGAAAAGCTGAGCGCTTGCGCGCCCGATCTCGTTCAGCCTCAATGTGTCCGCAGGCTGGCGGTGAAGCGTGTCGGGGTCAATACGGTACTTCAGCTCCGTGAATCGGCAGCGGACGGTCTGTGTAGTATGTTTAACTAGATATTGCCGATCAAGTTGCAGGGGTTTCTCATCCATCCAAACCAGCAGTGCCTCCAGGTCATTCGCCGCCCAGGGGAGGTTCGCCGGGTGCGCGAGCATGTCCCCGCGGCCGATGTCTATGTCATCCATGACACAAATGCACACGGATTGAGGCGGGAACGCATACTCGATGTCATAGTTGTCATAGACAATCCGCTCGATTTGGGTGACCTTCCCCGACGGCAGCACCACGACTTCCTCGCCTACCCGAACCACCCCCGATGCCACCGTCCCGCAATAGCCCCGGAAGCCCCCATGCGGGCGAAGGATGTATTGGATGGGGAATCGGAAGTCAATCAAGTTCTGGTCGCTCGCGATGTGAACCGTCTCCAGGTGGGCGAGCATCGGAGGTCCTTCGTACCAGGGCATGTTCGCGCTTCGCTGAACGACGTTGTCGCCCTTGAGGGCGCTTATCGGGATGAAGGTCAGGTCCCTGGCGGAGAGCTTGGCGGCGAACTCCCGGTACTCATGGCGGATGGCCTCGAACGCCTCCTGTGAGTAACCCACCAGGTCCATCTTGTTCACCGCCACCACCAGGTGCGGAATCCCCAGGAGCGAGGCGATGAACCCATGCCGCCGGGACTGCGTCATGACGCCGTTCTTCGCGTCAATCAATATCACCGCCAGGTTCGCGGTCGAGGCGCCCGTAACCATGTTGCGTGTGTACTGCTCGTGGCCGGGGGTGTCCGCGATGATGAACCGCCGCCTGGGGGTGGAGAAATGGCGATAGGCCACGTCAATCGTGATCCCCTGCTCGCGCTCGGCCTTGAGGCCATCGGTGAGGAAGGCGAAATCAATCTCCTCGCGACCTGCCGAGGTGGAGTCCTTTTCGAGGGAAGCCAGGTGGTCCTCATAGATGCACTTAGCGTCGTGGAGCAGCCGGCCGATCAACGTTGATTTGCCGTCGTCAACGCTGCCGCACGTCATGAAGCGAAGAAGCTCGGCCTCTTCGACTTGTTGAAGGAGAGTGTCCGCCATCAGAAGTAACCCTCGCGCTTCTTCTGCTCCATCGAGCTGTCCTGGTCATGGTCAATCAGCCGGGTGATGCGCTCGGAATGCCGGACGACCATCATCTCCTCGATGATCTCCGGGACGGTGATCGCACTCGATAGGACTGCACCGGTGCATGGATAGCAGCCCAGGGTCCGGAAGCGGCATAGCAGCTTCTCGGGCTTCTCGCCGGGGAGGAGCTTCGTGCGCTCGTA
>DASRZD010000526.1:0-2404 GCA_035686805.1 Armatimonadota bacterium | reverse complement strand
AGCTGCTCGATCTGATTACTTTTTACACAATAGTGGGTAAATGCGTGACCGCATGGCCCATTCGCAGGGGGACGGATACATACGCTGCCGCAGGAATGATCCACAAGGACATACAGGCACATTTCGTGAAGGCGGAGGTCGTCCACTTCGATGATCTCAAGGCGACCGGCTCTTGGGCCGAGGCACGCCATCATGGCAAGCTCCTCCTCGAAGGCCGGGAGTATGTCATCCGGGATGGGGATGTTGTGCTGTTTAAGCATACGGGATAGGGGAAGTAATCCGTAAGGAGTAATCCGTAAGGTTTTCCGGTTACGCATTACTCGTTACTGATTATGATTCTTGACGCTTTCAACGCCTGTTGGTATGATGTTTCTTGCACACGAGCGAAAGGAGCACGAACGAATGCCGCACAATTCCGCTGACTCTTATCGCCTGGAGGCCGTCAAGATCTGCGGGACGACCTGCATCGAGGACCGCGACCTGGCAGCCGATCTGGGTGCAGATTCCTTCGGCGTTCTGGTGGACGTAGGATATTCGACAAGGTCGCTCACACTTGAACAAGCGATCCCCCTGTTCGATTCGCCGCCCATCCCCGGAGTCGCGCTGCTCTTCAATCCCAGCGCCGGCCGAGTATGGACGGCGGTTCAGCAGCTCAAGCCATTCGCCGTCCAACTACTGGGCCACGAGATGCCGGACTTCATCGCATCCCTGAAAAGCGAGTTGGAGTGCCAGATTTGGAAATCACTTCATATCCCTGCAAGGAATCACGGCTCGATTGACGTCGAGTCAATGAAGGCCCTGGCCGAGGAGTACGAGGACTCCGGTGTGGACGTTATATGCTTCACAACCGTTGATGCTACGAGCGGCATGGCGAAGTTCGGCACCGGAATGGTCGGCGATTGGAGTCTCATTCGAGGTCTCGCGAATGGCCGAGCAGTCCCGACATACCTGGGAGGCGGCATAGATCCGAGCAACGTGGTCGCCGCCATTCAGTCGGTCAGGCCGCACGGTATTGATGTGTGCTCCGGAGTCGAGGCTTCGCGAGGCAAGAAAGATGCCGAGAAGCTGAAGGCCCTCTTCGAGGCACTCGCGGCATTCGGGGCTAAGGCATAATCCGAAGTTGAAAGTTGAGAGTTGAACGTTGAACGTTCGGAGTCTCCCATTCCCCCTTTCTCCCCCTCCCTCACGCCTGGCTTGCCAAGAACAGCCGCCACGAGGTACAATAACCCCACTTTCGAAAAGTGGAGGCAGCCATGAACTTCCAGGGAGCCTGGACAGCGCTCATAACCCCAATGACCACCGACGGCGGTGTTGATTGGGCGGGCTTGGAGAAGAACCTTCAATTCCAGGCCGAGCAGGGGATCACGGGAGTTGTCCCGACCGGCACCACAGGCGAATCCCCGACCCTCGTGTGGGACGAGCACAACAAGATCATCGAGCGCACGCTCAAGACTCTTGCGGGGAAATGCGAGGTCATCGCCGGCACTGGAAGCAACTCGACTCAGGAAGCCGTCGAGAGCACGGAGCGCGCCGCCGAGCATGGCGCGAAGGCCGCCTTGCTCGTTGACTGCTACTACAACGGCCCGTCCTCCCTGGAGCTTCGGAATGAGTATTACGGCGTCCTGGCCGAATTCTTCCCGGACATCTCCTTCATCCCTTACGTCATCCCCGGCCGTTCAGGCACTGCCCTCGCCGTGGAGGATCTCGCCATCCTCGCGGGCGAATACCCGAATATCCATGCGGTGAAAGAAGCGACCGGCGATCTCGAGCGCATGGCGAAGACCCGCTCCCTCCTCGGCCCTGACTTTTTCATCCTTTCGGGCGATGATGATATCACCTACAAGATGATGACTACCCCGGAGATCAAGGCCGCGGGCGTGATCTCGGTTATCTCGAATGTCGCTCCCGCGGCGGTGAAGCAGATGGTTGCGAAAGTACTGGCAGGCGACCTGGCGACGGCATCGGCCCTGCGAGACGCGCTTGCCCCGCTGTTCGGCATTGTCACGGTGAAGGTTGAGAGCACTCGCACCCTGCCAAACGGCAAGACTGCGATCGTTCAAGATCGGTTCAGGAATCCGCTCGCCATCAAGACCCTCATGAGCGCGCTCGGCATGCCCGCCGGTCCCGGCCGTCAGCCGCTCGGGAGAATGACCGCCGATGGAGTAGAGGTCGTCCGAAATGCCGCTCGGACCGTCTGGGAGCGCAATCCGGAAATCCTCGCACCCATCGGCGACTTCTTCGGCGTGAACGTGGAAGGCCGCATCGCCGAGGACTCCGTCTGGGCCGAGCTAAGTTACCTATAAGTCCTATCGGCTTGCCCTCCGTAGCCTTGGCGAAGGAGGGTCCTATCAGTCCTATTGGAGGGCTACCATGCTCAAGGTTGGCGTTATAGGCATTGGCAGAG
>DASRZD010000525.1:0-8195 GCA_035686805.1 Armatimonadota bacterium | reverse complement strand
CGCACGGTTCGACATCCAGTTTGGGAGCGTGGAGCGCCCGACTCATTGGAACACGAGTTGGGACTTTGCTCGTCTAGAAGTTGCGGCCCAGAAGTGGGTTGACATGTCGCAGGCCGATCGCGGGGTGAGCCTGCTCAATGATTGCAAGTACGGGCACGATGTGCATGAGAACGTCCTGCGCCTGACGCTGCTTCGCGCGCCGACGAACCCCGATCCGACTGCTGACAGGGGCGAGCATTTCTTCACCTACTCGCTCTTGCCGCATGAGGGCGATTGGCGGCTGGGCGAGACCGTCCGCCGGGCGTATGAGTTGAACGTGCCGATGGTCGCATGGCTCGGTGACGGGAAGGCGTCCGCAATGCTGCTCGGCGTTGATGCGCCGAATGTGATCATCGAGACGGTCAAGAAGGCCGACCGCGAGGATGTCCCGACGGATCGGGATGCTCGCTCAGGCGGCACGCTCATCGTGCGGATGTACGAGTGCCTGGGCATGGACGCCGAGTTCAGCCTCAAGGTCGGATTCCCGATCAAGAAGGCGTCCGAGTGCGATCTCCTCGAGCGGGACCTCGGCGACCTCGAGGTCAAGCAGAGGACGATCCCGCTGTCGATGAAGCCATTCGAGCTTAGAACGGTGAAACTGAGATAAATGGGTCGTATAGGTCCTATCAGTCTCATTCTCCTGGCGCTGGGGGTTTCAGCGTGGGGTCAGCCCTGGGGTCCGAGGCCGACGTTCCGCGGCGCTTCCGCTGAGGATGTCGTGGGGGCTCTGGAAACGGAGGATCGGGCAAAGGCGGCGTTTCTGCTGGGGCAGATCGGGGATCGGAAGGTAGTTCCGGCGCTGGCGGAATTCACCGGCGATCCTGATCGGTCGGTCCGAGTCCAGGCCGGGATCGCCCTGGCGAGTCTGGGAGATCGCCGTGGAATTCCGGTCTGCGCGACAGCCTTGAACAGCGATCCCACGTGGATCAGGTGCTATGCGGCGTATGCCCTTTGGCAGGTCGATACTCCACGAGCCAGGCGGATTCTGAAGGAGAGCCTCAAGGGCCAGGGGAAGTTCATCAGCGAGGTGATCAACGGCGCGTTGAGCACGCCGTATGTGACGCCGGCTAAGTCGGCGGCGAAGAAGTTATCCCTGGACGATCCGGGCGATGCTCTCGCCGAGGAAGCCGATTGGTGGTGGCACGAGGGGAATCTGGAGCAGGCGGCGAGATGCCTGGAGACGATGTTGTTCCTGGACCCGACGGATGTCCAGACCTGCGAACTCGCTGCCTGGCTGGAATGGAGCTTGGGGCGGGACGATCAGGCGGTCAACACGCTGAAGCGGGGGATCGCCGAGGCACCCGACAACCCAGAGGCTTATTTCCAGCTCGGCTTCCACTACTTCAATACTAAGCGGTATATCCTCGCACGAGAGCCGCTCAGGAAGGCCCTCGACCTCGGCGGGGATGACATCATGCGTCGGCAGTATGCCCACTGCCTGGAGAAGTTGGGGCAATATTCGGAAGCGCTCGATCAGTGGACGATCTTGCTGCAGAAAGCACCGGACGACTCGGTCGTGAAAATGAACTACGAGAGAGTGGAAAGGCTAGCAAACCGGTGAACCAGAGTAGAATAATCATTTTAGTGTTGCTTGCGGCCTCGGCGGTTGCGGCTGAGGAGAGCGTCCTTCCCCTTGCCGTCGGCAACCGGTGGGAGTATGCCGTCACGCAGTACGGAATCATGAGCTCCGGCGAAGGCAAGAGATCTCGCTCCATGGAGATGGCCTCCCAGGGGACTTGCGTGGAGGAGGTGATCTCCATCAAGGAAAAGCGCAAGGACGGCGTAGTCTATGAGTATCATGCGGTCACGAAGACGGACGCCGGCTTGAATACCGAGCCAAGCGAGGTCATCGAAGACACCCTCATGCTGGCCTTTGACAAGGGGATCGCCATCACTGCCGGCAAGCTATCAGGCATGGACGACCTCTTCAGCAACGAGTGGGTGAAGTACGATCCGCCTCTGATATCCTTCGCATTCGGCCTCAAGCCGGGAAGCAAGTGGAAGATCGGCACCGTCCGAGAGGGCAATCTCCGCATGCCCATGGAGGCGCAGGTCACCGGCGTCGAGACTGTCATAGTGCCAGCGGGAACGTTCGAGAATTGCCTGAAGATTTACGTCACCTGCAGCAAAGTCACGGGTACCATGGGCTCGGGTGCGGACATGGCGACCATCAAGAGCGGCAAGAGCGTCAACACGGTCTGGATGCATCCGAGCGTGGGCGTCGTGAAGGAGCAAGACATCCTTCAGGCGAAGATGCAGTTCGCAAATGGCCCCCTCATGACCGGCACTCAGCGGAAGGTCAAGGAGCTGCTCCCAGGCTACCGGGCGGAATCAGGAGGCTAAGCCATGCTGCGACTCCTATTCATCCTATCAGTCCTATCTGCCGCCGCCAACGGCTCCCAATACGGCGGATGGTCCGGTCTCTCCGGCAAGAAGACCGGCTTCTTCCACGTAGAGCGGCTCGACGGCCGATGGTGGTGCATTGACCCCACGGGCGCTGCCTTCTTCGCCATCGGGACGGACCATGTGAACTATAACGTCCACTGGTGCGAAGCCCTGGGTTATGCTCCTTACGCCCAGAATATCCGCAAGAAATACAACAACGACGAATCCGCCTGGGCAAAGTCCGCAACCGACCGCCTGAAGCAGTGGAATTTCAATGTCCTCGGCGCGAACAACTCGCCCTCGACCCGAAATCGCGGAATGGCCTACATGGGATTCCTGGGCATGGGCTCGGAGTACGCAGGCAAGGATTCGATAGTCGAGAAAGTCTACTGGACCGGCTTCCCGAATGTCTTCAACCCCGCATTCGCCGAGTTTTGCCGCCAGAAGGCCGACAAGGAGTGCGCCCCCGCGAAGGACGATCCCTGGCTGTTCGGCTGGTTCATTGACAATGAGCTCGAGTGGTTCGGCAAGGGCGGGGGAGATGTCGGCATTGCCACTGAGGCCGTCAAGCTGCCTGCGACCCATGAGGCGAAAAAGGCGCTTGTCGAGCTTCTGAAGGGCAAGTATTCGGACATCGGCAAGTTCAACTCGGCCTGGGGGACATCGTTCGGAAGCTGGGACGATGCCCTTGGCTCGGTCGCCTGGAATGAAAAGGCGAATGAGAAGGTTACTGCCGACAAGCTGGAGTTCGTCCGCCTGTGCGCCGATCGCTATTTCGCCATTGCGACCGCCGCCATCCGAAAAGCCGATCCGAATCACATGATCATCGGCTGCAGGTTCGCCGGAAATGCGCCGCCGATTTGGGACATCGCAGGCAAGTATTGCGACATAGTCAGCCTGAACTACTATGGCCAGGTTGACCTGGATACCCTCAAGCCTATCAACCTTGTCGAGGACCTTACTCGCTGGCACAAAGACGCCAAGCGCCCGCTGATGCTGACCGAGTGGAGCTTCCCCGCCCTGGACGCCGGCCTTCCCTCGAAACACGGCGCAGGCATGAGGGTCCGCACCCAGGCCGACAAGGCGAAATGCTTCGAGGTATACCAAAAGACCTTCTTCCGCCTGCCGTTCATGGTGGGGAGCGATTACTTCATGTGGGTGGATGAGCCGGTCCTCGGCATCGCGAAGACCTTCCCGGAGGACAGCAATTACGGCTTGGTGGATGTGAATGACGACCCCTGGAAGCTCTTTACTGAGGCCGTGACTCGTGTGAACGCCCAGGCGTATCAGATCCACTCGGGAAAGACCTCCGAGTTAAGCATCGAGAGTCCTGACCCTCGGACGCTTAAGATCCGCAATACCGGCGTAGTGAGCGCCAAGACCTCCCTGTCAATTCGGATTGACGGCAAGGATTCCGAGTGGACGGTCTCAGTCCCTGCTCGCGGCGAATCAATCGTCGAGGCCGATGTCCCGCCGGGCGTGCATTATCTGGAGGCGGCGGTTGATCCGGAAGGCAAGCTGGTCGAGATCAACCGGGGCGACAATCGTCTCGCGAAGATGGTCTATGTCAGTGAGGGGGCGGCCTCGAGGGGGAAGGCTATCATCGGAGTGCTGGCATCCTCGGAATCGGTCGTTTCCGTTCCCCTCTCGCGCCTGCCGAAGAACAGCGGTCTGAGACTTCTCGATTCTGCCGGCAAGGAGATCCCGGCCGAGGTCTTTGACCTCGACGGCTCGCGGACCATCACGCCTGCCGACGAATTGATCTTCCAAGCCCAGCCCAGCCCTAAGCCCGCTGCCATCTACGTGGATTTCAACTCCAACTCGGCAAAGCTGGTCACCGCCAGAACCGTGGAATCCTTCGATCTCTCTGGCAAGCTTCGGCTGGCCAAGAACACGGGCAGTGGGACGGCGATAGACTTGGTCGAGATGGGCGGCATCCACATGGGCTCGTTCGAGGTGCTGATGCAGCAGGTCGCCGGAGGGACGTGGTGGCAGCGGCCGAATAAAGTCAAGAGCATCCGATTGTGGGAAGGCAGCCTGATCAAGCGGGTGGAAATCATCATGTCGAATACCGAGGGACTTACTTACGACGCCACCTACGCCTTCGAGTTCTACCCCGACCGTCAGTGGTTCGCCGCCCGATTCCTGTCCCTGACGAACACCGATTCCCGGCCATGGACACTCGGCAGTTACTTCTACTATCCACTGTCGGCGATTGGAGGCGACTCGAAGGACGACGATGCCGATCCGCCCGGAGCAGGTGGAGTCGCCGCATGGACGAACGCCAAAGTCGGGGCCGCCTATGGGATCATCGCACGTCCCGCGACCGGCGTCCAGGTCTACTTCTGGAAGGACGAAGCAGGCGGCGAGCACTCGGATGCCCGAGCTCAGATTGACAAGCCCCTCAAGCCCGGCGAGACCTGCCTCGGCAAGACGCCGCCGGCCTATATCTTCTGCGCCTCTACCAAGCATGATCCTCAGCCCTGGAGGTCCATCGAGCTGGGGATCGAATCACTTCCCAAATGGGAAGTGTTCAAGCCGTAGTGTGGCCTACCTAGCAGTGCAAATACTGCTCCACGAGCTTGCGGATCTCGTCCTCCTTGCCATACAGGCGCTCGCTGAGGTCCTTGTCGTCGTACTTCTTCAGGCCCTCTGCGATCCCGTCAATCACGGCCGGAGTGAAAACACCGTCCTTCTGGTAGATCTCCCGATCCTTCACCAGGCACTCAGCCGACTCCCAGCATGACGCCGGCAATTGGGGCAGCTTCGCCTGGACGGCCTTGTGCTCGTCGTCGAAGATGTTGACGTCTACATACAGATCATTCGCCAACTTCAGTGAATCAGGCGACTGGAGGCCATACTGCGCCGCGACCGCCATTCCCGCGAGCAGCAGATGGATGTTTGCCGAGCCGTCGGGACTTCGCAGCTCGACCGTCTGCCCCTTGATGAACTTCGAAAGTCCGTCCTGATCCTGAGGATTCGCATCCTTGATCATGTCCTCGACGTTTAGCCATGCCAGCGGAACCCTTACCAACACCGAGCGATTCCTATCGCCCCAGCAGACGTTTGTCGGGGCCTCCTGATGCGGCACCAGCCGCAGATAGGAGGTCGGAACGGTGTTTCCGAAGGCGGTCAGTGATCGAGCCATCCTCATGTAGCCGCCGATGACCTTCTTTGCCGTGTCACTCAGCTTGCCGTCCTCCACCATGATGCTCTTGCCGCCATTGACCAGCCGGGTATGGACGTGAAGCCCACTGCCTGCGTGGCCCACGAGCAGCTTCGGCGCAAACGTCAGGGTGTAACCGTACTTGTAGGCCAGCATCCTGAGTATCCACTTGGCGATGACGGTCTGATCCGCTGCATCCGCGATCGGCGTTGGCAGAAGCTCGACCTCATCCTGAGCCATCTCCACATCGTCCACGCAGATACTCCCTACCTCGGAATGTGCGTACTTGATCCTCAGGCCGCACTGCGCCATGATGCGAATCGCCTCGCCGCGGAACTTCTCCATCTTCGAAAACGGGGCTGATTCGTGATATCCCCTCTGTGCGCTCATGGGATAGAGCGGCTGCTTCTCGTGGAATATGTAATACTCCAACTCGCCCATGCCTTCCAGGATCAGACCGGTCTGAGCCTGGAGCGTGTCCTGAGCCTTCTGGACGATGTTCTCCGGCGCGCTGGGCAATCGAGTGCCTTCTCGCGTGTAGTAGGAACAGAGGATATCCAGTGTGGGGACCTCGGAGAATGGGTTGACGAAGGCGGTCTTATAGCGGGGGATGACATAGAGATCGCTGGACGACGCGTCTATGTATGGGAACAGACTGGAACCATCAACTCTCTCGCCGGTCGAGAGAACGCGGTCCAGGTCCGCCTTGCAGTTGATAACCAGGTTGAGGGTCTTGAGCCTTGCGTCCCCGGCGACATAGCGGAAGTTCACCATTTGGATGCCGTTGTCTTCAATGAACTTGATGAGATCAGCCTTGGTGAATTCTTCCGGGGGCTTGTTGAGATACTGAACGATCTTGTGCGGGTTAAGAGCTACCCGTGCTTCTTCCACGACGTGTCTCCTCCTTTGGAGCTAGTTCTTGGACTCGTCATTGAGTCCACATTGCCTATTTCCAGATCAGGTCTCGTTCAACCTCCTTTCAGCGCATGTCCAGGAATTCGAGTAGATGGTTCAGATTGCCTATCGTCCAATTGACGAAATCAGGCTCCGCGCGCTCCCTTACTATGTTGAATGACGTGAACCCCTGCTCCCGAGCGCCGTCTGCTTCGACTGTGCAGTCGTCCACGAAGATCGAATCCCTGGCCTCGACGCCAAGGGATTCGAGCGCTGTATTGAAGATCCTGGGGTCGGGCTTGCCCGCCCCGACCAATGCACTACATGTGAACGACTGGAAGTAATGGGCGATCCCCGCCCGCTTTAGCGATTCCTCCAGCGATGGCGATGTGTCGCTGATCACTCCCATCCGATACCCTCGGGCCTTCAGCGCCTCCAGAACCATTATGGTCTCAGGATATGGTTCCTTTATCTTGTAGTGGCAAAATCGCTCGGAAAGCTGGGCTGCGAGGGCTTCGGCGTCCTTCATCCCATGGTCTTGCAGGATGAGCTCAAAAACTTTCGTCCAGAAGGCATCTTCTTTGGCCAGGGTGGGGTAATCCAGTCCCATTTCCATCGCTCTCCAGAAGGCCCCCATGTTGACTTCATAGGTGAGTTGGAAATCAGGTATGCCTACCGCTTTCCCGATTATGCCGTCGCGTTCCTCGCACTTGGCTGGGCTTTCGCGAGTGATCGTTCCATCCCTGTCGAGGAAAACAGCCTTGTAATTGGACACCCTGCCTCCTCTTCTGCCGCTATTCCGGTGGAATGTCCGCTAACTTGAGAATATGACGAATCAACCCGGGCTTCAGGGTGCGATTGCCATGGACGGGGATGGAAATTGTTTCCTCACGGCCTGGTTTGGAAAGGATGTGGTGGCTGCCTTCAATCCTTTCCACGGTCCAGCCATGCTGCCTGAGCAACCGGATGAACTCTCTGCCGGAATACGCTTTCAAAGGGAGATCTCTACCACTTCCCGAACTCTCTCTGGTGAGCCCTTGCGTTCGTTCAAAACCGCTAGACAGCCTCTGAGAGCTTCCAGGAGGTTGGCGTGCAGTTCCTCCATAGTGTCCCCTTGCGTGACACAACCTGGTATGGCCGGAATCTCCGCCCAATACCCGCCATCTTCGGAATCGTGAATGACCGCTTTGAAAAACATAGCCAAATCCGCCACCTCCAGCTACCATTATAGCATACCGGAGGTCACACCGTGAGCACTCGCCGGGATAAGAGGATCTCCTGAATCTGTGCCATGCCGTTGATCTCCCCGACGGCGATCTTTCCCTCGAGCCCGAAGAACTCGACGCACGTCTGGCAGGATAGAATCTTGACCCCTTTGTCCTCCAGGTTCTTTAGGTGATTGAGCCAGGGCGATCCCTCGACGGCGATCTTGACCCCTTCGTTCCAGAGGATGATGTACTCAGGCAGCGACTCTCGCTCACCCAAGAGCCTCAGAAAATTGGCGAGGATCATCCCGCCGAGTTTGGCATCCCCCGAGCCGAGGCCCGGCTGGCCGATAAGTATGACGTCGTGGTTCATGGAACTGCCTCCATAGATGGCTCAAAATCACGTCCCGCGCTGAAGCACGGGCCTGACAGGAAAGAAGCCCCGTAAACGAGGCTGGTTTGCTCTAGCCCGGTTGACCAGGCTTCTCCTGCTTATGGCAGACCGA
>DASRZD010000524.1:0-8882 GCA_035686805.1 Armatimonadota bacterium | reverse complement strand
GAGGAATGCCCTGGTTGAAGGCGGGGTGGACTCAGACAAGATAACGATCGTCCACAGCGTCGCCGACGCCAAGAAATACCAGAAGAAGGGCTCGGAGGCGAAGGTTCGGGCTGAGTTCGGCCTGGATGATAGCGCGAACGTAATAGCCGTTATCGCGCAGTTGATCGAGCGAAAGGGGCATAGATTCCTCCTCCAGGCAGCCCCGAAGATACTGGAGGCGTTTCCGAATACCCACTTCCTGATCCTGGGTGAGGGCCGGCTGGAGAACGACTTGTGCCAACTGGCGGCATCGCTGGGGATTCAGGACAAGGTAATCTTCGCCGGATTCCGCAACAACATCGGCGAGCTGCTCTCCATCACGACGGTTCTGGTACATCCCGCGACGATGGAAGGATTCGCGAACTGCGTGCTGCAGGCGATGGCGGCCGAAGTGCCCGCCGTCGTGACGGCAGTCGGCGGGATGCCCGAGTCGGTTCATGACGGCGTCAACGGTCTGCTCATTCCTCCGAAGGATGTGGGGGCGCTGGCGAAGTCCGTGCTCAAACTCCTGGGCGATCCCGACCTTCGGGCGAAAATGGGTTCGGAAGGCAAGCGCATCGTAGAAGAGCAGTTCAGCGTGGACGGCATGGTCGAGGGAGTGCTGGCCGTGTACAGAAGCGTCCTGGGCAATAGTTAGCGCAAGGGAAAAACCTCAGTGCACCACTTACCTGTTGATTCGGCACTATTCAACAAGAGGGCGAGAAGGATTGATTATCTTGTCCGGCATTTCCGGCGATATCTGGATGGCCGCGTGCTGGATGTGGGCTGTGACACGGCCATTCTGAGGGACTTGCTGCCGCTGAACGCTTCATACACGGGAATTGATATCGGCGGCGATCCCGACCTGCGCCTGAATCTCGAGAAGATCGAGCGGCTGCCGTTCGACGACAAGGCTTTTGACGTGGTGGTATGTACCGACGTTCTGGAGCACCTGGACAATCTGCATGTGGTATTCGGCGAGTTGGTCAGGGTTTCGAGCCGGTATGTCATTATCTCGCTGCCAAACAATTGGGCATCCGCCAGGAGGCAGATTGCGCGAGGATACGGCCGGATTGCCCACTACGGCCTTCCGCCGACTCCCCCACCCGACCGGCATAAGTGGTTCTTCAATCTGTCGGAGGCCAGGGAGTTTCTGGAGGGCCAGGCGGAATCGCTGTCATTGTCGGTTGCGGAGATGCGGATCACCCAGCGACCGAGGAGACTTATACTCAAGGCGTTCCTGAGGCTGTTCACGCCGTCCCTGAAGTGTTATCTGAACCGATATACTCACACGCTTTGGGCCGTCCTTGAGAAGCGATGAACGAACCGCAAAGAATAGCCTGCTTCCATCTAAACCAGGTGGGTGACCTGCTTTTTTCACTGCCGGCGCTGTACAACATTCGGCAGAGGTTTCCGAACGCCCACATCGCGAGCGTGGCGAGGCCGAACTGCCATGATCTCCTCGAATTGTCCGGTCTAGTTGACGAGATGATCGAGCGCCCACGCCGACCTATTGGGTCGAGCTTTCGAGTCGCACGCATTCTTCGCCGGAAGAAGTTCGACCTGGCAGTCGTCTTCTCTACTTCACTGGGAATGACGGCTCTCGCATTGATGTCGGGAGTCCCCAAGCGGGTCGGTTTCGGCAAAATGCCGACCGGCCTATTGCTTAGCAGTCGCCTGCCTTGGACGCCTCCCCCATCCACGAAGAATAATCTCCGCCTGGTGGAGGCAATCGGCTGCCCCGTGGTGAAGAGTGATTATGTAGGAATCATCAAGCCCAGGGATGCCGATGAAGCGGGCGCTGAGGAACTGCTGGCGTCGGTCGGCATGGCGAACAAGCAATTCGTCGTGCTGGGACCGGGGACTTCCACCGGACGAGAGATCAAGCGCTGGTCGAACGAGGGATTTGCAGAGATTGCGGACAGCGTTGCGGACAGGCTAGGCATCAAGCCGGTTGTTGTAGGGCTGGCAGGCGGAGTAGAGATCAGCCGTCTGAGTAAGAATGCCCTGGATCTAACAGGCAATACTTCGCTTCCGGTGCTGGCGGCGTTATTGAGGCGGGCCAGGTTATTCATCGGGGTGGACTCGGGAGTCATGCACCTTGCGGCGGCGATGGGAGTTCGGGTAGTCGGCCTTTTCGGCCCGAGCGATCCCGAGATCACCCGCCCTCAGGGCGAAGGGCATGCGGTCATTCACACGGACTTGCCCTGCAGACCTTGCCTGGCGAAGACATGCAGCATAGACCGGATTTGTATGACGGGGATTACGCCGGAGATAGTGTTCGATGTAACAAGTTCGCTCTTAGCGAAAGATAAAAATGAGAATCGTCTTATCAGTGCCCGGCCATCTCAAGACTGTGCCCATGAGTGATTACACGTACCGTACGCTCACCTCAATGGGGCATGAGGTCAGCCTCCACAATTTCGGTCGAGATAACGCCATGGAAGCCCTGCTTAAGAGAGTCTCTCCCTGCGGATTCGCCTCCCACAAGAACGAAGAGATGATGAGGCTGATACGGGCCTTCAGACCGGACGTCTTCCTTACCATCTTCGGCTTCGGTCACGAACGAGCGGTCATCGAGCGGATAGGATCACTTCGTATTCCCACCATCTGCTGGTGGTTGAACGATCCTTTCCAATTGGAGCGATCGCTGATCAACGCGTCGGCTTATGACTTCTACTTTACGAATGCCAAACGATCTGTGGACGCCTATCGCGAGGCAGGACTGAAGCATGTGTATCATTTACCGGTAGGTTGTTACCCAAAGACGCATATGCGGTTGCCTGACTTGGTCTGCAAGTATGACGTCTGCTTTGCCGGTGACTGGAATCCAATCAGAGAGCGCGTCCTCTTGGAGATCGCGAAGGATGCCCGCCTCGCCATCTATGGCCCTTGGAAGAAAAAGCTGAATGCCACGTCTGTCCTCTATCCGCTCGTGGTCAAAGACGGCTTCTTCTCACCCACAGAAATGGTTCGTTTTTTCAACGAATCGAAGATCGTGTTGAACATCCACTCGTGGTTCGGGCGCTGGGATTACGGCACGAACCCTCGGGTATTTGAGGCAAACGGATGCGGCGCATTTCAGCTATGTGACTGGAAGGAAGAGATACCCGAATTGTACAAAGCGGAGCAAGAGATAGCACTCTACCACACCACGGATGAACTCAAGGGAAAGCTGCTCTACTTTCTGAAGAAAGATGATGAGCGTACTGAGATTGCCAGTAGAGGATACGTAAGAACGCATAGTGAACATACATACCGGTTGCGGCTCGAACAATTGTTTGCTCTCTGTAGACTGAGCTGATCAACCACCAGGACCTAGATACCTATGAGCCAATACACCATACTTCATACCGAGGCCTCCACAGGATGGGGCGGCCAGGAGATAAGGATCATCAACGAGTCGGTCGGGATGATCGAGCGCGGGCACAGAGTATTGCTTGTCTGCCAGCCGACCTCCGTCATCTCGAAGAAGGCCTCCGAGCAGGGGATCGAGACGGTCGTCATGCCGATTCGGGGAGCATTCGACGTGAAGGGCATCCGGCGGCTGCGAGCCTTGTACCGCGACGAGAAGGTTGATATCGTAAACACCCACAGCTCAAAAGACAGTTGGTGTGCAGGCCTCGCGGCAAAGCTCGCCGGCGGCGTGAAAGTGATCAGGACGCGCCACCTCTCCATACCGATCAAGAACAATTTCGAGTCCAGACTGCTCTACAGGACGCTGCCCGATGCCATTGTGACAACCGGCGAGGCTATCAGGAAGCATATCATCGAGCGAACGGACGCGAATCCCGAGATCGTCGTGTCCATCCCGACGGGAATTGACCTTGAGGCGTTCGATCCGTTAAGAGCAGACAGATTGGCGTTCAGGAAGGAAATCGGAGTTGATCCTGAGGCGCCGTTGATCGGGACTGTGGGCATGCTTCGCGCGATGAAGGGCTACACTCATCTGCTCAATGCAGCCGCGGAAGTCATCCGCGAGTTTCCAAGCGCGATGTTCACGATCGTGGGAGATACTGCATTTGAAAGCAACATCAAGGATCATCTGGCTCAGCAGATGGCCGAGCTGGGAATCGCCGACAAAGTCAAGATGCCTGGATACCGAGAGGACGCCGATAGAGTCATGGCCGGCCTCGACGTATTTGTTCTCGCATCAACAAGGAGCGAAGGCGTGCCCCAGGTTATCACTCAGGCTATGGCAATGAAGCGACCCGTGATCGGCACGAATGTCGGCTCGGTGTACGAGCAGATCATTGACAAGGAAACCGGCTTCCTGGTCGAGAAGGCGAATTCGGCGCAGATCAGAGATTCTATACTGGCGTTGCTCAGGAATCCCGACATGGCAAAGAGGATGGGGGAAAATGGCCGGAAACTGGTTGAAGAGCGGTTCAGCCTCGATACCATGCTGGATAAGACCGAGGCTCTTTACGCGCGCCTGATGAGCAATGCGCAAGCTTAGCGTCGCCATAGTAGTCGAGAGCCTCCATGCCAGGGGCGGGGTCGAGCGCCGAACCTCAGAGCTTGCAAGAGGCCTTCTCGACTCAGGGCACGAAGTCCATGTCTATGCCAATCGCTGGGATCCTCATGCCTGCAGCGCGCAGTTCCACCGAATCCCCATGCTCAGGCTCGGGAGGGCCATGAAGCCGCTCAGCTTCGCCTGGTTTGCGGGCAGGGCAATTCCCGAATCGAGGCACGATTTAGTCCACACGCAGGCAAGAGTCTATCGCTTCGACATGGCTACCCTGGGTGTGGGGGTTCACCGCGCCTATCTCGACGCGCTCGGAAACAAGGAAAGCGCGTTTGACAGGGCGGTACTCCGCATCGAGCGAGCCATGTTCAGTCCCGGTGACAAACGCCGGGTGATCGTGAATTCCAGAAAGTGCAAGGCCGAGTCGGTGGAGTACTATCGCTTCCCCGAGGAGCGGATTCATGTGGTCTACAACGGCGTTGATTCGGATGCCTTTGCCCCGAACCCTGAGATCAGGGAGTCGGCTCGTCGGGAGTTCGGTATATCGCCGGATGATATCGCCATTCTATTCGTTGGGCCGGGATTCCAGCGAAAGGGATTGGATACGCTTATTCAGGCGGCTAAGAACCTCCCGGGCAGCGTGAAGGTGCTGGTAGTCGGCAAAGGCAAGAGCATCGAAGACCAGCGGCTGATCCGGGTCGGGCAGACGGATTCCATGGAGAGGTGCTATGCCGCGGCAGACATATACGCCCTGCCGACAAGATACGATCCATTCGCCAACTCGACCATGGAAGCGCTGGCTTCGGGACTGCCTGTTGTGACGACTACCTCGAACGGCGTGTCGGAAATCATGCAAGACGGCGAGAATGGGCTTATAATAAGACCGAACGACCCCGACGCTCTGACCATCCGATTGCGCGCATTAGCCGAAGACTCGAACCTTCGAGAGCGGTTGGGATCGGCCGGACGGGTTGCGGTCCAGCCGTATACGTGGCAGGAGACCACCCGGCAGACGATGGCAGTGTATGAGAAGTTTCTAGCGGAGAAGCCATAATGGCTGTTTCGGTCGCCATAATCACCCTGAACGAGGAAACGAACATCCGCCGATGCCTGGAAAGCGTCCGCTGGGCGGATGAGATCATCATCGTTGATTGCGGGAGCACGGACGGCACACTCGAAATCTGCGAGGAATATGGCTGCCGGATGTTCAATCATGAATGGGAGGGCTATGCCCGGCAGAAGAACTTCGCCGTCAGTCACGCAACCTGCGACTGGGTGCTGAGCCTGGATGCCGATGAGGAAGTCACGCCCGAGCTGGCGGGGGAGATTCGATCCACCCTGAGTGGCGGTTCGGATGCTTACTCCATGCCACGGAGCAATCTGTTCCTTGGGAAGTGGATGCGCCACGGGGGATGGTGGCCCGACCGGCAGCTTCGGCTTTTCAGGCGGGGGATGGGATCATTCAAGGATGTGCCCCTCCACGAGCACGTCGTGATGCAGGAGGGGTCGAAGATCGGGCTGCTGAGAAATCCGCTGAAGCATTACACGTACCCGACGATACATGATTTCATGGCGAAGGCGGATTCATATACAACGATCCAGGCGCAGATGAGCAATCGAAAGCCTTCGGCGATGGGACTGCTGACGGCGTTCCCATTGAAGTTCGCGGAGACGTATGTCTACAAGGGCGGTTGGCGGGACGGCATCCATGGGCTGGTGGCAGCGCTCCTGGGGTCGGTGAGGATACTTCTGAAGCAGGTGAAGATGTGGGAGGCGGCTGTTGAACGAAAGGCTGAATAAGATCCTGGAGTCCATGGCCGGTCGGCGGATACTGGTCGTCGGCGACGTAATGATGGACGAGTACGTGTGGGGGAATGCCAGGCGTATCTCCCCGGAAGCGCCCGTCATGGTGGTGGAGGTCGAGCGGGAGAGCTACACTCCCGGCGGGGCGGCGAACGTGGTCAACAATATCCAGGCGCTCGGCGGGATCTCCTCTGTTGTGGGAGTAGTCGGCGAAGACGAGGTCGGGCGCAAGCTGATGAAGCATCTGTCTGAGGCCGGAGTTGACGTGAGCGGCATCGTGACGGACGCCACTCGGCCGACGACTCGCAAGACTAGAATCATCGCACACAGCCAGCAGGTGGTTCGGGTTGACCGGGAGAATCGGAAGACGCTCACCAATCGTGCGGCATCGAAGCTGATCTCGCGGCTGGAGGAACTCATCGCCCTGGCGGATGCCGTAGTCTTCTCTGATTACGATAAGGGAGTCGCGAGGCGGCAGGTCACTCAATCGCTGCTGGATATTGCCGCGAAGCATGGGAAGAAAGTCATAGTCAACCCGAAGCCCAGGAACGTCAGACAATTCAAGTCGGCGTCAGTCATCTCACTAAACCAGTCGGAGGCGGAGGCGGTCACCGGTGTGACGATATCGGACGGCAAGAGCCTTCAGCGTGCGGCAAAGAAGCTTGTTACCTCGCTCCAGCCCGAGTGCCTGCTGATCACCTGCGGCCCGAACGGCATGAGCCTGTTCAACTCCAACGGCGACATGGAGACCATCCCGGCGCACCTGGTGGAAGTCTACGATGTTGCGGGCGCGGGAGATACGGTCGTGAGTGTGTTGGCCCTTGCCCTGGCCGCGGGCGCAACGCCCCACGAGGCGGCGGTGCTTGCGAACTGCGCCGGTGGAGCAGTCGTGCGGAAGGTCGGAGTGGCGGCAGTGACCCGCGAGGAAATCGCGAGCATGATGGATCAGGAATGAAAACGAAGATTGTTCGGCGATCGGTATTAAAGGGGATATTGGACGAGCAGAGGCATGCGGGTAAGACGATTGTCTTTACCAACGGCTGCTTCGACATCCTCCACATCGGCCACCTGAGATACTTGCAGGAGGCGAAGGCACTCGGCGACTGCCTGGTCGTCGGCCTGAATACGGATGAGTCGGTTCGCGAGCTCAAGGGGCCGGACCGCCCGTTCGTCTCGGAGTTCGAGCGCGCCGAGATGCTGGCGGGTTTCCAGTGTGTGGACTATGTGGTCCTATTCTCCGAAGTGACCGCCATCAATCTGATCAAAGAACTCAGGCCGAGCATCTACGTCAAAGGCGGCGACTACACCGACCTGAGTCAGATCCCCGAGACCGAGACAGTTCAGTCCATCGGCGCTGAGATCGTCATCGTCCCGAAGACCGAGGGTAAGTCAACCACCCGGTTGGTATCCCAGGTCCGATCAATCGAACGGTCCGGTTCGGCGACCGGCAAAACGATTGGGATCATCCCGGCCAGACTGGCCGCTACCCGACTCCCGAACAAGCCGCTGCTCGACATCGCGGGCAAGCCGATGGTTCAGTGGGTCTACGAGCGGGCGAAGAGCGCCAGGATGCTCGATGATGTGCTGGTCGCCACCCCGGACGAGGAGATATTCGCGCGCGTGGAGTCATTCGGCGGGAAGGCGATCATGACCTCGCCTGCACATCGCTCGGGGACGGACAGGCTCGCGGAGGCGGCGGAGAGCCTGGATGCGGATCTGATCCTCAATATCCAGGGGGATGAGCCTCTGCTCGATCCGGGATCGGTGGACGCCCTCGCTGAGGCGATGATGCGCTATCCCGACGTGCCCATGGGAAGCCTCATGTGCCGATTGGAGACCGAGGAGGAGGACAATCCGGCGGTGGTGAAGGTGGTTACGGATCAGCAGGGATTCGCTCTCTATTTCTCGCGGGCGGGAATCCCCTACCCCAGGGATCGGGAGGCGGCCGAGCCGAGGAAACACATCGGGATTTATGCCTATCGGCGGGATTTTCTGCTGGCGTTTCCGAACATGCCGCAGACGCCGTTGGAGACGGCGGAGTCCCTGGAGCAGCTTCGGGCGCTGGAGAACGGCTACAAGATCATGATGGTGGAGACGGCCTTCTCGCCGACGAGCGTGGATACGCAAGAAGACCTGGAGCATGTACGCAAGATACTAGGCCCATAGGACCC
This sequence comes from Armatimonadota bacterium, assembly GCA_035686805.1. Taxonomy (GTDB): domain Bacteria; phylum Armatimonadota; class UBA5829; order DTJY01; family DTJY01; genus DASRZD01. Next base: position 422 of record DASRZD010000524.1, on the reverse strand, counting down.
ATAGGTCCCATTGGACCCATTCTTACCGAGGAGACCATGGTAAACAAGGTTAGCGTTGGCAATGTCACGATTGGCGATGGAGACCTGGTTCTCATCGCCGGACCGTGCGTGATCGAGAACGCCGAGATGTGCTATCACATCGGCAAGGAGGTCCGAACCCTTTGCTGGGAGCTGGGCATTCCCTATATCTTCAAGGCCTCATTCGACAAAGCCAATCGGCTCTCGGTCAACTCGCCGAGAGGGCCGGGGTTGGAAAAGGGCCTGGAGATCCTGGCGCAGATCAAATCGAACCTGGCGGTCCCCGTACTCACGGACGTTCATGAGGTCGAGCAGGTGGCGAAAGTCGCCGAGGTGGCGGACATCATCCAGATACCGGCGTTCCTCTGCCGGCAGACCGACCTCACGGTGGCGGTGGCGAAGAC